>DATGSG010000001.1:0-29112 GCA_035302925.1 Virgibacillus sp.
GCGTAACACATTTATTTCTGGTGTGTTAAACAAGCGGAATTTAAAAAAAGGAATCGCATCACTACTTCCTAATCCCGCACTTACATATTGTTGTGTTTGTTCATATTGCCATAAACCTTTCACTCTATCTTGTGGTGGAAAAAGGCTATTCGGTTCGTACCAGGGTTCGGGCACAAACAGCGCCCCAAAGAAAGGCAGTCGAATTTGGCCACCATGATAATGTCCTGCAATAATCAAGGAGAAGTCTCTCCATTCAGTAACCGGGTCATTCTTTATATAATCGATCCGGGGGTCTGCTACGGGATAGTGATTCAGCGCAATGAGTACATCAGAAGAGTCTAAATGCCCTGTCTTTATCATTTCCTCCCATAACTCCTGTTGATATAGTTGATAATCCGTATTTGAAAAATAAGCTGATGTGGGAGTGCCGTTTATATTTCCTATTTGCTCAGGTTTTCTGATGATCGATAGTTCAAAGTTAACAAAGTGAATGCTTTCTCCATCCTTTGAAATCGTATCAATCGATTCCAAAAAATGAACACCACGCTCTTCCATCCCTTTGATAAACTCGCTTTTTCCAAATGATGGGGAAAGTTGATAACTTTGTGGATCTGCATTACCTGGTACATAAAACAAATGTTCTTTATCCTGGATGCCATCTAGTAAAGCATAAAAGCCTTCATTATTTGTGCTTTCCGGATTGTCCAAAATATCTCCCGTGAAAATAAGGGCATCATAATCAATTTGATTAATCGCCTTAATCAACCGATGTTGGTCCTTACCAAACTTCTTTTCATGCAAATCACTAATTTGCAAAATCTTAAATCCCACAAATGAATCTGGTAAATCATCCATTATAATGTCCTGTTTTACGACTGTTAACCGATTATTATCCCAAAAAGCATAGAGACCTAATAGAGCTATACTCACAATCAAAAAATTCCTGAAATGTGTAAACACAAAAACGCTCCCTTTATCAAGCCATTTTTATTCGCATGGCAATGTAGTTTCGATAACATTCCGTTTTTGGCCCTTTATTATACGTGAGCATTCCCTAAAATCTTGGTCATGAATGGCACATTTGGATAGTCAGACTGTTTAAATTGATCGATCACTTTGGCTACATCGTAGTCGACGCGTACGATCGATGTTGTAAAGTCATCTCCTGCAATATCGACTAATCCATAGGAAGGTTTGTGTAAACCATCGAACGGAAGCCCAACGCTCCCTATATTCATAACCGTTTTCCCGTCAATGGATCTCATATATGGCTTATGAATATGAGCATACATATACAAATCCGCGTCATGGAGGAATAATTTTTTAGCTAGGTGATCATCAGCTTCAAAAGGTTGAACAACCTCAAATAAACTAGTTGGTGTTGCATGGAAGGCATGAATGTTTATATTTCCATAGGATAAATTTAATTCGGTTGGCAAGTTCTTTAAGTACGCTACACTGTCATCATCCAATCTTGCATAAGTCCAGTCACGTTCCTCATTCATCATACGAAGTGATTCTTCTGGGACTTCCCCTTTTTGAACCCCTCTGACGATCCATTCATCTGCATTTCCTTTAATAACTTCAGCTCCCATTGTCCTCACGAGATCGAGTGAACGTTTTGGCTCTGGTCCCCGAAAACACAAGTCCCCTAAAACGAAGATTTTATCTACCTTTTTTTGTTTCATACTTTCCAATACCGCCTCTAAAGCCAACGCATTTCCATGGATATCTGAAATAAATGCTAGTCTCATATCTTTTACACTCCTTTATATTTTCATGACGATAGGCCCCGATAAAATATCGGGACTACCGTTTTATACTGATAATAAATCCCTTTTATCATCAACATGGATGAGTTTTCCTTCTTTAATTGTAAAGACACGATCACAATTTTCAATCGTGCTTAGGCGATGGGCAATAATAATTAATGTCTTCTCACCTTTTAATTTGTCAATGGCGTGCATGATTTCCTTTTCCGTCTCATTATCTAATGCTGAAGTCGCTTCATCCATAAATAAGATTTCTGGATTATGGTAGAGTGCCCGCGCAATCCCAATCCGCTGACGTTGACCTCCTGATAACCTGACACCTCTTTCACCAATCTCAGTGTCTAATTGATCTGGAAGTGATTGAATAAATTCTTTCAACTGGGCTTGCTCCAAAGCGCGCCATACTTCTTGTTCATCAATCTGTTCGCGATCAATACCAAAAGCAACATTGCTACGAATCGTATCGTCCGATAGAAAGATAAACTGGGGAATATAGCCTATTTTTTGTTGCCATAGTGTTTTTTGGCTTGCTAGTTCTTTCTTATCGATCAGAACCTGACCGTGCTCCGGACGAAAGAGTCCTAAAACTATATCTACAAGCGTCGTTTTTCCAGCGCCAGATTCACCTACAAAAGCAACAGATTGGCCGATCGGAATCGTCAAGGAGACATCCTCAATAGCGTATTCTGCTTGATCTGGATATCGAAAGGAGACTCCAGATAATTCGATTGAATCCGTAAACACCTTTTCCCCCTTATTAATGACAACCGTAGTTTCCTGCTTATTTTCCGTGTCATCTTCTCCGTTCATAAACAAATCTTCATACACAACGGCTAACGCTGGTTCGCTGTAGCGAATTGTCGTGACCAATGCGACGATACGTGTGATCGAAGGCATTAAACGAAATGCTGCCATGGCAAAAAGGGCCATCATCGATATTAATTCGGTCGTATTTGTATCTTGGAAAACAATGATTAACATCGTAATAAGCACGACACCTACTAATAGCGTTTCAATAAACAGCCTTGGTACTAATTCTAACATTTTCATGTAGCGGCTGTTATTTGCTTTGATTTGACTTTGACCTGTATAGGCTTGGATAAAGAAGTTTTCCTTTCCTGATACTTTAACTTCTTTACTTGCACCTAATCCTTGGTTCACCCATTTGATCATTGTACCACTAACTTCTTGTTGTTCTTTTCCTAACGCACTTATTTTAGTCCGAAGTACAGTGAAAAAGATAAACACACTTGCCCCTAAAATAACGGTAGCGGTTAATGTTGCCGTTGGTGCAGTTACTAACAGCAACCCTAATATAAACACAACAACTAATAACTCCGTTAACAACTGAAAAGTTGATAAAATAACCCCTTGAAATAAACGCGGAACTTCCCCATTCACATTTCTTAATAAATCAGCTGTATTCCGCTGTAAGTGAAAGGTATATGGTTTTGTTAAATACGCCTGAAACAAGCGGCGTGATAGTTTAACTTGTTGATTTAAAATCACCCGGTACTGTGCGTAATTAAATACGAGTAAATAGAGGTTTTTTAAAACAAAAGTTGATAACAAAAAGATAACCGCAAATATAGTAAACCCTTTTGCTGTTGCAAAATTAAAGTAATCATAGATAGATGATAAGATGGCTTGCTCCTGAATCATGTCTGGATTTGTGACAATCCCAACAAAAGGAAAGATTAAGCCAATACCAATGGTTTCGAATACGGCAGCGATAATCATTAGGAAAAATAAGATGACAAATCTTTTCTTCTCCTTTTTATTAAACATGACGAGTAGTTTGTTCATTGTATTCTTCAATTCTTCTCACCTCTCCGGTACACCTGTGCCAGGGGATTTTTATAAATATAAGATAGCCCATTCATCTTCACCGTAGCAAAATGGCAAAATAATGCGGGACTTCCTGATTACTTAACGTTTCCGTGGGACCTGATTAAAGCTTCTCCATTGTTTTTTATTGGTTCAATTTTAAAGTTCATATTCTGTCCAACGATATATTTGCCAATGCTTGTTTTATTGAGTACATACGATGTGCCGATGGATAAGACTGTGCTCACTATAAACGCCAAGATCGAATAACTCAGTACATTCAAAAATGCAGGTGGTTTAAGATTCAATAGTAGTAAAAAGAAAAACGGATTAATTAAAAAGATACTGAATGAATAGTTACTAATGACCATGACTATTTTTGGTGGTTGCTTAATCATAGATGATACATACATCACTAAAAATATCATGGAACTAGCAAACAATAACATATCTACCCGTTTGGAACTTTGGTCGATCAAGAAGTATTTATTCATGAACAGCATGATCATGAAAGTGATCACCGGCATGGCAAATACAACGATGCGATATTTACGTAACATACTTAAAACCGTTTGATAGTTTCGTCCACAGTAAAATCCTAATGCTAAATAGAAAATCCAACCTAGAAAAGGCATCCAATATCCTGGATTCCATAAATAAGCAGCAACTACATGATCAGGTGCTTCGACAAAGTTGAAAAATCCTAAATAAGCAAAATTAATAACAAATGTTACGGGAAGCACAATTTTTGGTGATAATCGATTCAAATATTTACTACATAACATATGCAACAGATAAAATTGGAAGATGATTAACACAAAATAAATCGATGATTCTCCCAGAAATATATTTCGACTCACTCTGATGAGGAAATTTGTGAGTGTCCATGTTTCAACGGTGAATAAAGCATAGACAATATTCATAAATACATAAGGAGCTAATAAAATCTGTAATCTCTTCCTCAGAAATCCTTTTGGCACACCTGCGGCATATTTATTGGCTAGTAAAAACTCCGAAATGAAAACAAATACCGGAACAGCAAAAAGGATTGCCATATATAAAATATATGTAATCGTATGATAAGAGCTTGCCTCCGTAAATTGAAGATAACCATTTTGAATACCATGACCGAATGTTACAGCTAAGCAAGCTATACAGCGAAGCCAAAAAACTTCATGAATTAAGGGTTGCTTACTCATCTACATACCTCCTCCAATCTTATCGCCAAACGAGCTTTCTCACCCTTAAATAATTAGCGGCTAGTCTCGAATAGGTCGGGATCTTAAAATTCATGGAAACCATCTCATCGTAAATCTCTTTCAAATAATCATCTGTTCCTTTATATGAAAGAACTCTAGCAATATATTTATCTCTTCTTTTATAATAGTTATCTAAATTGAACACGGGCGAAAATTCCTTGAATTTCCCTTGAATCTCCAGTGTGAGTAATGTTCTGACACACTTTTCACAACCACCACAATTATTTCCAGAAACCGTACAAACATTGAGGTGCCTGGCTGCTGGTTCATACTCCGAGATGATTCTTGATTTATCTACCCTTGTCTCATAAGGATTTGTTGAAAATAATTCTGTTGTTCCTGTGGATAACATATTCATATTATAAATATCATAATGACCACAACTCTTTGGTTTTAACTCAAAATACTTTAAGGCATAAGCAGATGAATAGTAATACACACCAAATAATTTTTGTAAAACTAATGTAGCAGATATGTTTCGATAGGAGTGTGTCTCATAGAAGTTCATTTGCAATACTTCACTCAAATTACTATCGATCGTAACAAGTTCTTTACCGATCTCTTCTGCACATGATTGAACGATTTCAAGTCTCTTATTAAATAAATCCCTTGCTTTCTCCCCGCCTAACATCCCATTTGACCCCACATTATAAAATGTAAAGTGGGTAATTTTATAATCGTCCGGACAATCTTCTGATAAGTGGCTTGCGATCGTACTGAATGAATCCACACCACATGATAGACCAGTGGCGACCCCACCAGCTGTTGGCAATGGTTCTGATTCAATGTTGTCACAAAGAATTTTAATCGGCTTAAAATTACGTACCTCTGCTGTTAACGGTAATAAATACATGTTTAATGTATAATAGAGTCTTTCTGAAATAGATCCTACTACACGAATATCATATCCTTTTTCAAAAGCTAGTAAAAACAGCCCGACAACAAAAGCATCTGTTCTTTCGACCGTCAGATACTCTTGATACTTGCTCTCCACTTCATACCAAAGGGTTTCTGTTTTTCCATCTACTTCAAATGTTGCTTGCAATCTAGCTCCTGCGTTTGTTTCTACAATTTCGGGATGATGTATGGTGAGCACACTCATTTTGAAATTTCCTCCTCATGTGGGTTTAATGAATTTCATAATACCGGTTTAGTGCAACACCCGTATCGATATTGCTGGTTTTGGCAATTATGAAATTCATTCAGTTAAGATGATGTTTTTCTCTTTTATAGAGATTGTTTTCTTGTTAGTCGATCAAAGAAGCTGTTTCATTTTCCACCAATCTGTATGTTGTGTAGATGCTTGTTTAGATAAATTCGCGCTGAATTCATCGATCAGTTTTGGGTGGTTGATTAACTTTTTAATCGCTTCGTATAGTTGTTGCTCAGCAACCGGAACAATGAGCCCTGTTTTCCCATGTTCGATCTGTTCCATTGCCCCTGTAAAATCAGTTGTCACAATGGGCTTTTCTAAGGTTTTCGCTTCGGCAAGTGTGATGCAATAACCTTCATGTCTGGAAGGTTGCACATAAATATCACACTCTTTCATATAGGAATAAGGATTGGCATCTGCCCCTAAGAAAATAAAGTGATCATGTAGATCATGATGATCAACCATGCTTTCATATTCTCTCCTTGCCCCACCGTCTCCGACACAATACCATCTTATGTTATAACCGGCATCAATTAATTTTGCTAGCGCCTTAATCGCGAGATCCTGCCCTTTTTCCTTCGTTAATCTGCCAACTGTCAGGATCCTTATCCCATTAAAATCATCTTGAAAACCCGACCCTTTACTAGCCTCTTCTTTGATTAATGTTGGCGAAATCGTATTTAAAAACACAGCTGTTTTTGATTGTAATCCCGGCAATTTATCGATGAATTTATCTCTACCTTCTTCCGATACAACAAAAATTTTATTGAATTGTGTATACCATTTTTGGGCAAAGTGTTTCGTAAAGCCGATTTTTTCAATATCAAAATGGATCCATTGTGCCTTCTTTGTTGCTTGGATTTTCTTCGCCACAAAATAGGTAATCAAATCCATTGGACCGGCATAAGCTACTGCTAGATCATAATTCGTTTGCAGTGGCACAACATCTTTTAATACATACTGGTAATACAAACTTCTTTCTTGCATCACCTTTGAAATCCCATGTAATAGAGTCAGATTTAAAGCCTTAATTAATTTGCCCGCGCGCATCTTTTCAACGATGATGTGGCGGGGAGATTGGTGGAGAACTCTTTTTATCATTGGATAATCTTGTATATATTCAACACGAACTCCATTCGGAATTGCCTGAAGAAAACCACCGCGTTTTTCTAATAGGAGCACCGTGATCTCATATTGATCTTTTGGCATCTCGTTGATTAAGTTAAGGAGTGCTTTCTCCGTTCCACCAATATTCATATTGATGACCATAAAGACGACTTTTTTCTTCACTTCGTAGACTCTCTCTCCCCAACACTATTTGTTGATGTATTAATTAATTGATAGAATTTCTCGATTTCTTCAACATTCCCCTTTTTTTCGGCCGATAAGTACGTGATAATATTTTGTCTTAAATCAGGTTCATTGATCATTCTTTGGATACCATCGAAAACAGCCGTTGCATTTCGATCAACAACAAGCCCGTTCTTTCCTTCGACCATTTGATTATAAACGGCATCAAACTTCGATGTTACAACCGGGATATTTAACATCCGAGCTTCGGCAATGGCAAGACCAAATCCTTCAAATCGTGATGTTTGGACATATATATCCGCCTGTTTAATATAAGGGTATGGATTGGCTTCGACACCCAACAAGATAAAGTGTTCCATCAGATCGTTTTCCCTCATATAGGCTTCAATTTCTGCTTGCAATGGCCCTTTACCAAGTACATACCACCGGAATGAAACCCCGGCTTCTTTCAGCTTTTTACAAGCTTTCATCGCTACATCATACCCTTTTTGATGGGCTAGTCTGCCAATCGTCAGGATTCGTATTCCTGTAAAGGAATCCTCATAGCCTGTACCAATTTCAGCCATATGCGAAATAAGTTGCGGATTATTAATATCATAAAGAATGCTAATCTTGTTTTCATATTCTGGGAATGTCTCTAAAAAGACAGCTTTCGCTGAATCAGAAACAGTTACGATATCATCATATCGATCATAATATTTCTTTTGAAACTGCCGATCTTTTTCTTGTAATCGATAGCTTACATTGACCCAAGCTAATTTCTTTTTCGCTTTCACCTTATCCGCTACATAAAAGGTTGGAACACCTTGCGCATAGCTAATCGCAATATCATATGTTTTCGGATTATCTTCAATCACCTTTGCCGTGTTTTCCCAAAAAATCCTTGCCTTTTGTGCATTACTCCGTTTTTTTGTCCGTATCGTAAAGGAGTACTTCATGCGGGAGCGAAGCATTTTAAAATGTGAGGGAGCAAAGGACTTCGTAACCGCTTCCTGTAAACTCAGATTGCTGAATGTTGTATATGTGAAAGGATCCAGTATATTCACTTCAGAAGGCACTAACTTTTCAAGTAAGTGACCATGGGAAAACAAGATTAAATCAACAGAGTATTTCGAGTAATCGAGCAGATTAAGTAAGGTTACTAAACTCTTTTCAGCTCCCGCAACATCTAATGAGTCAATCACAAACAAGATCTCTTTTTTCACGTTTTTTCTCCTTTAGCCAATGAATTGATCTAACTTTTCGAACTGGATGGCAGCATCTGCAAACAATTGTTCATCAACCAATTTATTATATTTTGCTGTTGCAATGACATGCTTCACATCAAGTTTTTCGATCTCTTGAATTAAACAACCTTCACTAGACATATTGACATCCTGTAGCAAGTTACTTACTTTCCCACTATAAATAAGAGGATAAAAGCTCTGTTGATAAAGCATGGCAAGAATAATCGCATGAAATCTTGTCCCGATAATCGTCTCACACCGTTTAAATTCATCTAAAAACGAAGGGAGATCATCATGATAATTGCTGATCGTAATGTGACTACGATAGGTAGGCTTTACCTGATCTTTTATTTGCCGGATTCCTTTTAAATCCCCTTCGTTTTCGCAAAATGAAAACAGCTTTATGTGATAACCAGCTTCTATGTATCCTTCTGCAAGTTGAACGATTTTATCATGATAGGCGGCCGTATAATCACGCAGACTTTCTCTTGATGCTACATCAATCGTTGAAAAACCAATCGTTTTTTCGGTCTGCTTGCTTTTTTGATCTTCAAGATTAAAAACAACGTCCGGGGCTACCCTTACATTGTCCATATCTTTAAATAATTCATATGAATAAGTGTCTCTAAAACAAACATCATCATACTTCATGAACAGATCACGGTATTGTCGGGTAAACTCCTTGTCTGTAAAGGGCCCAAAATTAGCTCCTAAAATAAACGCCTTTTTATTCATTTTTTTAAACTGGTTAACAAGATAATCTCTTTCCGCTAACTTCATCTTCCATGCCGGGCTTTGCATAAAAATGGAACCACCAATCATGATGAATGCATCATATTTTCTGAAGCGGTTAAAAAGCTTATTCATGACGAAATATAAATTAACGTTTTTCTTGCCAATCGCCACATCTCGATATGAATAAATGATATTAACATTGGCGTACTCTTTAAATAAATCTCGATAATTCCGATTCGCTGTCAGCAAATCCCACTTCACATGAGGATAGCGGTCAAAAAGGACTTTTAAAAATAAGTCATCCCCTACGTTTTTGGCAAAATAGGCATTCACAAGCATCCGCTTCTTCATCTGTTGATCACCTCTATTGATTGCTCTTTTCTTGTTTAAGCACCATTCGACCTATTTTTAGATCCTTCGAAGTCGATTAATAAACAGTAATAAACCGATTTGATGGTGCAACAGTCTGATAATGGTTCGATATTTTAAAGGGAGTGATGTTTTCTTCATCACCACCGGATAATATGTGTTCATACTTGCCTGGATTCTTCTTAAGTAATTTCTTTTATCTTGCTTACTTTTAACTTGGTTTAAAATATAATAGATATTATCAACCGACCAATAAGCAAAGCAGGCGAACACTTCTTCAGATAATTCCTCATAATATTTGCTCATGAATGGTAATATTTCATTCCAACCGATAAATGAATCCATTCGTTTTTCACTATATTGCGATGTCAAAATACTGTTTTCTCTTTTTATATAGAGGTAGCCGACTTTATCAATAAACACACTTTTTCTTGAGTTTGCGAAAAGTTTATATGTTGTCGATAGATCCTCGTGAATTCTTCCTTCAGGAAATTGGATGTTTTTAAAACAGCGTGCTTTAAATAACTTATTACATAAGGAAAAACGGTATAATGTTCCTTTAAATAGCTCTCTTAATGCCTCGTCATGATCCAGTTCTGTCACGTCAGCTAGGCCATTATCTGGATTGATTAATTTTCCGTTAATTTCGCGCCCCAATGTACAGATCGAAATATCGCTGTTTGTTTGTACACATAATTCGTGGAGCCTTTCATACATATCGTTCTTAATTCGGTCATCCCCATCTACAAAGCCGATATAATCTCCCGTAGCTCGTTCTAACCCGGCGTTTCTAGCTGCACTAACACCACCATAAGCTTTATGGATCACCTTTATGCGCTCATCACGGCTTGCATAATCTTCACAAATATGTCCACTATGATCCTTTGATCCATCATTAATAACAATGACTTCATAGTCGGTGAATGTTTGTCCTAGAATGCTATCCAGACAATCACTTATATATAATTCAATATTATAAACGGGTATAATAATGCTTATCTTAGGCTTCATATTTGTTCTCATTTCTAGTGTCCAATCTTTTGCCTTACGATTGTCGATGACACTCCAGTTGTGTATGGAAAATAAACGGTTTTGACGCCGACTTCCTTGAATTTATTTTCAACTTCAGTAAAGAGTTCATTACCTTTCCAATCATCCCCAACAAACATCGCATTGAACTTGAGCTTTTCCCAAGCGGCAAATTTATCTCTTGAGGACTGGGGAACAACTTGATCCACACATTTAATCCCTTTAATAATTTCCTGCCTATCTTCAAAAGGGATAACAGGTTGTTTATTTTTATACCTCATGACGAGCTCATCTGTACTCACCCCGACAATTAGAAAATCACATTGTTCTTTTGCCTTTTTCAAAATATTTAAGTGTCCGACATGAAATAAATCAAACACACCTGTTGTATAGCCTATTTTAAATTCCTTCATGAATATCATCCTTTCTTCATAACATAGTGATCATATATTAGTAGATTCTTATTTATTCGGTGGATAGCAAACATCTTCTATTCGTTTTCGTACATAGTAATTAGCCATTCCTTCTTCATACGACCCTATTCGATCTAAGAAGTCCTCTAATCCCTTTTGATACGTATCTTCTTTAAAATCTATTATCTTTTCGTATAGACCTTGATTGGTGGAAGCGCTCAAAAAAGGGAGCTCTTGCAGATCAAAGTACAGCTTCCGATCAGAACGTGTATACTCTTCCATGTCTGGAACATAAAGAAAGCACGGACGTTTAGTGAATAAGTAATCGAATATGAGCGAAGAATAGTCGGATATTAAGATGTCAGCTATCAGCAACAACTCTTGGATATCATCATAGGAAGTCACATCAATCACCTTGTCTCCGTAAACCAATTCACTTGATTTAGCGATTAAGTGTGGGTGAAGCTTGACTAAGACCATCCATTCTCCCCCGAACTTTTTCGTCGCGGTTTCGATAAGACGCTGATAATCTAAATCATAAACATCCAGCTGATTGTCTTTTCTAAATGTTGGGGCATACAACAAGATATTATAGCGACTCGGAATATTTAGCTTCACAAATACTTCACCTTTTTGATCGTGATTCTTTTGAAAAAACAGATCATTTCTCGGAGTTCCATGCTCAAATATCTCACCTTCATACCAAAAGGACCTTTCAAAAATCTTCGTACTATCATGACTTCCGGAAAGTAATAAATCACACATTTCCGAATCCCTTTTAGCCATTTGTACATATGACGCGGGAAGTGCATCTTCCGCATCTTTTTCGATTTGTTTTAAACGGAGACTACTATGCCATGTTTGGATGTAGTATTGGCTGTTTCGTTTCACAAATAAATCAGTCATTCGATAGTTCGTAATGATAATCTTCGCTGTACAAAGTTCATAAAAATATCGTAAGGACATCATTTTTACTTGTCTCACTTGATCTGGCAATTGTTTAGATGCTCGATCATGAACAGCCCAGACAATATCAAAACGGTCTTCTTCGGTATGTTTGAGTAGATCTTCCGTTATGTATTTGGGATTGCATCCGTATTGACTCCCATAATAACTAAATAAAATAACTTTATTCTTTTTGATTGGAAAGTAGTTAAAGATATGAATGACAAGGAGTGCAAGCCATCTCTTGATTCGTTGTCTAGTCATTTAATGTGACACCTGTTCTAACCCTGTTGGTCGGCTCAAGAGTTTTGCGCGTCGCAATCCTTTGACAATTCCTAAAGAAGCCATATGAACGATTGGATGGATGGAAAATAACAATCGTTGTCTACGAAGTGATTGATTTGCTTTTACCGCTTCACGAATCTCTTTGCTATTCGATTTAATATAATCTACAATTTCATTTCGATAGACACGATCCTTATCAATCTCTTTATTCGCTTGTAATAAATAATAATGAACAAGCATCGTTTCGAATAGTAGCTGATATGATTCTTTTATGAGTGTTGGATGATACGCTTCAATAAACTGATGTCTTTCCTTTAGCCCCTTGATAATATCTAAGTTTTTAATACTATAAGTAGCTACGATACTGTCATCGCGTTGGCAATAATAGTACATGGGTTGCTGTAAGATGACATACGTATTTACGTTATGCATTACATGATGTGCCCAAAACACATCTTCAAATAACACGCCTTTTGTAAAGGGAATGTCTTGAATTAAGCTTGTTTTATACAATTTACCCCACGCGAAGTTCTTCACTACTTTATTCGTAACGAGCTCATACATTAACGATTTATTCCTTAATATAATCGGTGCATCGGTTTCTTCTTGATATCTTTTGTCCACGAGTAATTTATCTTCATAAGCATAATAAAAAGAGCCTTGCACGATATCTGCTTCCTGCTCTATACTTTGCGTCAGCAATGTCTCAATCATCGTTTCTATGATCCAATCATCACTGTCAATAAACATGGTGAATTCCCCGGTTACCTCTTTCATTCCGCGATTTCTCGCATCTGATAATCCACCATTCTCTTTGTGGACCACTTTGATCCGGGCATCTTTTTTCGCATAATCATTAATGATCTCACCACAGCGATCTGGTGACCCATCATTGACTAAAATAAGTTCGAAATGAGTATATGTCTGCTGTAAAATACTTTTAATACAGCGATCAATGTATTTCTCAACCTTATAAATTGGCACAATGATACTTACCTTTTTATTTCCTACCATATATGATCCCTCAGATTAGTTTATATAGTTTCTCAAGTTCATGACTGTTTTGATAATCGGTTTGTTCACAGTTCCTAATTAACTCGGTTCTCCATTGCGGATCGTTATACAAGTCTGCTATACCTTGTGCAATTCCTTCAATCGATTGTTCACAAATAACCCCATCAAGTCGATCTCTAACTTGGCTTTGTGCTGTTGGGTAGTTCGTAATTAAAACGGGTTTCGCTAGGATTTGGGCTTCACCTACTGTCACTGCCTTTCCTTCATATCGAGATGGTTGCACATAGAGATCCGCGGCTTTCATAATGGGGTATGGATTGGTCCTTTTCCCTAAGAGGAAGAAGCTTTCTTCTAAATTGTTTTCCACTATTAAATCTTGTAGTTCCGCTTCATCACCACCATAACCAACGACAAACCAGGCGATATTTTCGTACCCCTGTTTTTTTAATAAAGCTAATGCTTTAATTGCCCGATCAATTCCTTTTGCATGTGATAATCTTGCTACCGTCACAATTTTAAATCGTTTCTCCTTCGCCATGGCATGTTCACCTTCTGCTTCAGACAAGGCGGTGACAATATCTGGTGATGTTATATTTTCCACCACTTCTACCTTGGCTTCTAGGCTAGGGAATTTCCTAATAAAAGCGTTTTTGCACTCCTCTGACACAGCTATGATCGAGTCGTATGCCTTCCAAATGCGTAGATCCATTTTCACATCAATATCTACGGTAGAAAAATCAGTATGAATCCACGCAATCTTCGTTGTAGCACGTACTTTTTCGGCGACAAAATAATGGGGCCATAAATAACTGATCGCTACATCGTATGTCTTGGTGTGCTTCGGTAAAAACGGCATGGTATATTTCCACATGAACTGCATTTGTCGATAACCAATTTCAGGTGATTGGATGAGACTTGCTCGGTACTTTGCTAAGAGTCTAGCAAAACCTATCCTGATATTTCCGGATTGAACAATTTCTCGAATCGACATTCTAAATGTTTTATAAGCCTTTGATTCTTCTAACACATTTGTTTGCGGGGGGATTAAATTCAAAAAGTCACCTGTATGACGGTAAAGCATCAAGTCTATTTCATGATGTTCATAATCAAAATTATTGAGTAGACTAATCAAGCTTCTTTCAACCCCACCAACTTCCATATCAAAGGACGCAATCAGTATTCGCTTCATCTGTTTCTCCTTTATTCGCCTGATAAATATGCATCAACGTAGAAATAACCTTATTTAAGGAATAGCCGTTTTTTTCGAAACTCGTCGCGATTTTCTCTGTATCCTCTTCTCTTGCGGATGATAATCTGATCATTTCCTTCGCCCAAGCTTCTGGTCCGTCTGCCAAGCGGAGCTTACTTATCAAATTGATATTCAAATCGGCTTCAGGTTGAATCGCTTCCGAGACAACACAGGGAAGTCCTGTTGCTTGAGCCTCAAGTAAAACAAGTCCCAACCCCTCAAAAATAGATGGGAAAACAAAGACATCCATACTGTGTAACATCGTTGCTACATCATCCCGCTTCCCAGCAAAATGAACCATTTCACGGACCCCTTTTTTCCCAGCTTCTGCCTCGATATCCGCTCTCAAATCACCGTCGCCAACTAACAATAACGTAGGCAAAACATCCTTTTTCGCGGCTTTTTTTGCTGCTTGCATAATGTCTAACAAGAAACTATGGTTCTTTGCTTCCGTAAAACGACCGACATGACCAATGACGATACGCTGATTCAGACCTGCTTCCTGTTTAAACTGCTCAACTTCCCGGTCAGATGCAGTTAAGAATGTTGCATAGTCAATTGTATTCGGAAAATAGCTGTACTTTTCTTTAGTTACACCTTTTTTTCCAAACAAGTATGCTCCTGCACCCCGACTACAGGCTAATAAGTTGGTAGAAAACATCTGGATGATTACGCGCATACCTTTCATATACAGGTTCCTGAGTAGATTATTACTTTCATCAAATGTCGTATGCGCATGTGAAATCCTAACTTTCACCCCTGCCAAGCGTGCTGCTAAATTAGCAATTCCACAATGAAATAATGTATGTGCATGGACAACGTCGTAAGGCCCGTGCTCTTTGATCACATCATAAATTTGTTTGAGTGAATTTGTCTTCGTGAGCCGAAAGACCCTCCCATGATTATGTTTAATTTCCTGATCATAGTCGGCCTCCTGTTGACTGTACGAGATAAAATCAAATTGGACTTGTTCATGTTCCATGTTTCGATAGATATTCATCAGCATGGTCTCTGTTCCCCCCCGATTCATAGCACCAACAACATGAAGGACCTTAATCGGTTTTATATGTCCCATGACGTTCTCCTTTACTGATCAATTTAATCGCCGAGCCGTCGTAACTTGCTACACATGCTGCTTTGTTGCCATGTCCTGACATAAAAGCAACAATGGATCTACCATGTTTTATTAATTAGGATCCATGGTCTGACCCTTGGTATTTTTCTACTGTGGCTTGTCCTTCTTGAGCAATCCCATCTTTTCTAATCACTTTCATGATCGTGATGAAGATAATCTTAATGTCCAACCAAAGCGTTTGGTTCTTGACATACCAGCTATCTAGTTTGAACTTATCTTCCCATGTGAGGGCATTTCTACCGTTCACCTGAGCCCATCCCGTAATCCCCGGTCTCACTTGATGGCGTATTTTTTGTTCGTCTGTATATAAAGCCAAGTACTCCATCAACAATGGTCGTGGACCGACAAGACTCATCTCGCCTTTCACAACATTGATCAACTGGGGAAGTTCGTCAATACTCAATTTCCTCAGTAATTTTCCTAAGGTTGTCAGCCGCTCTTCATCTGATCGTAATGGATGATCTGGACCGGATTGATTGTTCATCGTCCGAAATTTATATACATAAAATGGCTCCCCGTTTAGTCCTGGTCGTTGCTGTCTAAATAGTATCGGCGCGCCCATACGAAGTCTAATGCAAATCGATACGATTAAAAACACTGGGGACAGCAATGGTAGTAGGATCAAGGCAACCATGATATCTATGATTCTCTTCATCGTAGGCCTCCCTTTTAACCACTTTCCAAACAAGATCCTGTTATGCTAAGATTCCCTAGCAGTCACAAGCTCTTTCTTATAACCATTTCGGTTTTCTTGTTGCCAACGCCATGTATCTTCACACATCTCGTTAATTCCCCTTGTTGCCTGCCAACCAAGTCGGTCTTTTGCCTTAGAGGCGTCTGCATAACTAACCGCAACATCTCCCGGGCGACGAGCGATTACTTTATAAGGTATCGATTGTTTAGATGTCGTCTCGAATGCTTTTATCACTTCAAGTACACTATAACCTCTCCCTGTACCAAGATTAAACGCCTCCACTTCACAGGCCGTTTTAACCTTTTCGAGTGCACGTATATGTCCGACAGCTAAATCGACTACATGGATATAATCCCTAACACCGGTACCGTCTACTGTAGGATAATCGCTTCCGTAAATATTGAGATATTCCATTTTCCCAACGGCAACTTGTGAGATATAGGGGAGTAAATTACTCGGTACTCCTGTAGGATCTTCACCAATTTGACCACTTTCATGAGCACCAATTGGATTAAAGTATCTTAATAAAGCGATGCTCCATTCTGAATCAGATTCGTGTAAATCCTGAAGGATCTCTTCGATCATTTGCTTAGTGCGACCATAAGGATTTACTGCCCCGCGAATGGTTTGTTCTGAAATTGGTACTTCGTCTATGGCTCCATAGACGGTTGCCGAAGAACTAAATACGAGTTTTTTCACATTATGCTCTTTCATCACCTGGCAGAGTGTGATGGTCCCCATAACATTGTTTTGATAATAATCGAGCGGCATCTCCGCTGACTCTCCGACAGCTTTTAAACCTGCCAAGTGAATAACAGCCTCAATATTATTTTCTGTGAAAATTCGGGTTATCCCCATTTTATCTAGTAAATCAGTCGCATAGATTTTTACATGCTGACCCGTTATTTCATTTACTCGTTTAAGTGATTCGGGATTACTATTTGAAAAGTTATCCATAACGATGACATCATATCCTTCTTGCAGCAGTTCAACACATGTATGACTTCCAATATATCCCGCACCACCAGTTACAAGAATAGCCATGTTTTTCCCCCTTTTTATCGTGCCTAGCCAAGCATTCCATCAATAAACATTTAATCCTTTTGTCCATATCCGAGTCAACCTGTCTCTTTTTTTATAGGGTGATCGGGCTCTGATTCAATGTAGCTACCAGTTGAGATAATCACTTAGATACATAATATTTAAGGCGATAACACTATCATAATAATAAAATATAAAATAACAGACGAGAATGCCAAGGTAGATTAACTTTCCATCCTTTTCCCTAAACAGCTTTATAATCCAAGAAATAAGTATGAGTTGATACAGTTCGAAATAAATAGAAAACCTAGCAAAGATCCAATTCTGTGTTGAAATCAACAGAAAGAAAAAACCGAGTAAAGACATATTCACAATAACGTTGGTATGGGGCGATATTTCTCTGAACTTTTTTCTGCCTATAAAGGCAATCAAGAGTGGAACTCCCGCAACGACGACTCTTAATTTATTTGCTCCACCTTCCGAGAAGGTTCTATAGTGACCATATTGTGTGTCTTCAATCGCCTGAAATAACAATTCGGAAAACAGTTCATACCCTAAGACAATCAACACAGCGGCTGTAAGCATGATAGCAGTCATTTTCGACCATTCTTTCAATCTGACGATAAAATAAATCGGCAATAAGATGAGCGCACTTTGGTGAAAGAAAGATGCCAGGATAATAATGAGTGTGTACCCGAGCCAATTCCTTTTTATGAGGAAATGGATGGCGGTAAAGGCAATGGCTGCTGCGAGAACTTGTCTGATCCCATTCATGGATACTAAAAATAAGCCACCTGTTATGTACACATACAAACTAATTTCAATCATGCGAGAATATTTATATAAAACGAACACAATCAGAGCATTCGTTAGTAACGCTGTCACAAAAATCAAGATTTGTGGGTCATCTGACACATAGTTCTGGAGCAGCATTTGCAAGACCCCAAACCCTTTATCTTTTTCAGATAAAATGAGTTCCCACGTATAATCATTGAATTCATAGGCATATTTATAAGAATACGTATCGCCGATATTCGATCGCAGCCCGGCTATCGTGACTAATGAGGTGAGTGCGCCAAATACTAAATACGGATTTGGTCTGATCGGGATCGCGAACTCTTTTCGATACACAGGTTTTGCATAATAGCGAGCTAATAATGAGAATATAAATACGAGAAGCAAATTCATCCAAAGTAGTCCCATATCATAAATCCCTTCCAAACAAGACTACTTCAACTCTCTTTGTTTCAAGCACTCTTTGTTTTCAATTTGATATAGACAGATAACATCAAGCCAAGCGGTAATGCTAGAATGGTTAACGTTTTTTGCGGTGTTTCTTTTAAAAACGCTCTATTTTTGTCTAACAGACTACTGGAAACATAATGTATAGCTTGTCTAAATTTAAAGGAAATCTTTGTAAACGGCAATTTCATAAGTTCTATTCGGTAAAAAGAAAAACCTTTTGGATTTTTCACATACTGTTGCAACATATTACGGGAAGAACCATCAGGTAAGTATTCTACACAGCATAATACTTCATTCATAAGTAACACTTTATAATCAATATCTAGCTGATAATACTTATAAGCTAATCCGACATATTTTTCTCCAGGAAAGATGGGATAGGGATACTGTTTAGTTAATTCTGTCCGGTATACGAGTTTTTTATCACCTGTTACACCATGATTAGCATACAGTTCAAATAACGTAGCCGATTGTAGTTCTTCTGGTAATTTAGTCCCAATAATGTTGTTATCCGGATCGGAATCAAGTCCAATTAAGCCACTCACCTGATCATTTCCATATTTATCCCAAAAGTTTAGAATTTTTTCAACGGCGTCAACTGGCATATAATCATCCGAATCTATGCAGACATTTAATTCTGTCTGCATGCATTCATACGCCATATTATGCGCCCCGTGCATTCCTTGATTTTCTTGCCAAACATATTCAATATCAATTTTCCCTTCATTCATCCACTTACTTACTAGATCTTTTGTATCATCTGTTGAACCGTCATCAACAATGAGCCAAATAAAGTCTTGATTTGTTTGGCTCACTAAACTGTCATAACATTGATGCAGACAATATGCTCTGTTATACGTTGGTGTAAATATCGTTAATGTTTTCATAAACCATCGACTTCTTTCAGTAAAGACGAATAGGCCTTTTGGGCTGTTTTAGCTGTTTTTTTAATATCATACCCGCGCTCACGTAATGCTGATTGTGGAACTTTTCGTGTTGGTTTTTTCATGGCGATATGAAGAATCTTTTCGCCCCATAATGTTGCATTTGTGATCGGTAAATAATGCACCAGTCCAGTTCCCATATCAACTTCTTTCGTTATATTACGTGAAATAATACATGGTAATCCTGCTCCTTGAGCCTCGATCAATGTCACTGGTAAACCTTCATGGTGAGATGGGAAAATAAATTGATCAAATGCTTGTAACAAGCGTTCAATATCTTCTCTGACACCTAGGAGTTTCACTTTGTTTTCTACGTTTAGTTCTTTTATCTTTTTCATGATGGCTGGTTTCAATGGGCCATCTCCAGCTAACAGAAGTAGGGAGTCAGGCTCGCGTTGATTGACTTTTGCAAAAGAGTCCAATAAAAACAGATGATTTTTTTGACTGGAGAATCTACCAACATGTCCAAGAACAAGGGTGTTATTGCTAATTCCGAGCTCTTTCCTCACTTCATGGCGGACATCTGGTGAATGCTCAAATGTGGACATATCAATGCCATTTTTAAAAATAAATGCCTTTTCAGATTGATGGTGGAATAACCACTTGGCAGCGGCCTGTGAACAAGCATATAAATGAGTTGCTGATGGCAATATGAGGCGACCCGCATACCACTTATACGCCTTCGTAAGAAATCCACCTTCACTTTCTGTATTATGACTATGTGCGATCCTAACAGGAACATTGGCTTGCTGTGCTGATCGTAAAACAATGCCACTCATTTTATCCATGTGTGAATGAACGATCTTATATTGAGCATTTTTAAGTAGGAAATTTTCCACCCGTTTTTTGAAACGCATATGTCCAACGTCAGTAACATATGGGATTCGATGAACGCGCCCACCTAGACGGACAATCTCTTCATCAAATGCCCCTGCCTTACAAGTTAGAAAGTCAAATTGAACTTTTTCTCGATCGATCTTTCGATACAGATTCATGAGCAGGGTTTCTGCACCACCTCGGTTCATATTAACGACCACATGTAACACTCTTATTCGGCCTTGTTCCCCCATGTTGTCTCCCCCTGTTCATCCATATACTGTTGGTACAATCGGCTTTTTTCACGTAACACTTTCTTTGTGCTATATTTTTTAACCATAAGCTGGCGACTCTTTTTGCCGAATTGTTCTGGTAGATCCTGTATCGTTGCAAGCATTGTCAGCTTGTTGGCAAATGCTTGGGGATCATCTACTGTATTTAACCACCCATTATAATCATCTTGAATCAGCTCTCGATGTCCCCGATTATCCACTGCTACAACTGGTAAGCCACAAGCCATCGCTTCCATCACGGCTACAGGTAAACCTTCCCGATAACTTGAGGCAACCGCAACATCACACAGTACTATTATCGTCTGAATATCTTTTCGAAACCCGAGGAACTCAACCATATGACTAATCCCTAGTTGTTGTGCCAACTCACGACAACTCGCTAACAACGGACCTTCACCAGCAAGTAATAATTTCACATTTGGTACTTCATCTTTTAATAAAGCGAGTGCATGAATGAGAAATGCTTGATTTTTATTTTTATTAAACTCGGCCGCATTAAATAGTAAAAAGTCGTCATCCTCATAACCAAAAGATCGTTTTAGTCGTATCTGTTCCTGTTTGTTGATTGGTTTAAATTGTTCTGTATCTACACCGACTCCAGGTATTTGTACAATTTCATTCACGTTAAACCGTCGTTTCGTTGCTATTGTGAAGTCTTCTGTATTAATCGTAATTAAACTGTCGGTCAAGCGCGCAAGAAGCTTTTCAATCGGATAATATAAAAGCCAATTGATCAATGGTCCACCTTTATAAAAGTGGAAACCATGTGCCGTATAAATAACCTTTGTTCCATATTTTCTTGCTTGACGGGCAGCAAGCCGTCCGAGCACTCCACCTAATGGGGTGTGACAATGAATAATGGCATAATGGTTTTCTTCAATAATCCTCTTGATCTGCCTATATGCAGCAAGGTTTTTGCGGTTAAAAGGGCTGCGCTGGATCGGAATATTGTACTTATTGTCGGTATACGGTAAATCGAGATCACCTGATGCTACGACATCAACATCCCAGCCATGTTCTTTAAACCATTTCATATATGGAAGGTGAAAGGCCTTTAAATGGTAGTCAACTGTTGTACAATAGAGTATTTTTCTCTTTTTCATATGTATCATGCCTTCTATTAAATTTATCGCTTATTAACTGAATGAATTTCATAATTACCAAAACTAGCTACATCGATACAATATGTAGTTAAGAACGGCTCAACGAAACTATATGTTGTAATGGTGTTGCATTAAACCGGTATTATGAAATTCATTAAACCATCTATAAAGGCTGTCAACATCAGAACCTCTTCACGGGTCATCTAGTAAAAATGAAGAAGACCCGGATCTATTCTGAGGTTGAACGCATCATCAATCTAACTTGATGAGTTCCTTTTCGACAATTGTGGAGAGGTAATCAAGTAGTTCAACTTTCAACTCTTCACGTTCTAAAGCAAATTCAATCGTTGTTTGAATAAACCCCATCTTATCGCCGACATCGTACCGCTTGCCTACAAAGTCATATGCATAAACAGGTTCTTCCTCGTTCAACACCGCAATCGCATCGGTTAATTGAATTTCATCATTCGCACCAGGTGCCTGATTTTCTAATATATCAAATATTTTTGGTGACAAAATATAACGTCCTAAAATCGCCAAATTAGAAGGTGCTTCCCCCAATTTCGGTTTTTCTACGACGTGATCTACATTATAAAAGCGATCTTCAATCTTGGCTCCGTCCACAATGCCATATCTTGATGTTTCTTCATCTTTTACAGTTTGCACCCCTAATATGGAGGCATTAAATCGTTCATATTGGGCCATCATTTGTTGAAGGCATGGGGTTTCCGATCTGACAATATCATCCCCTAATAACACCGCAAATGGTTCATTACCAATAAATTTCCGTGCACACCAAACAGCATGCCCTAATCCTTTTGGCTCTTTTTGGCGGATATAATGAATATCTACCATATTGGACGGTTTTTGAACCTTATTTAATAAATCCAACTTATCGTTTTCACGTAAGTTATGTTCCAATTGAAAAGAATGGTCGAAGTAATCTTCAATCGCCCCTTTCTCTTTACCGGTGACGATAATAATATCTTCAATACCAGATGCAACTGCTTCTTCTACAATGTACTGAATGGTAGGCGTGTCGACAATCGGTAACATTTCCTTTGGCAATGCCTTTGTTGCTGGAAGAAATCGTGTCCCTAAACCCGCTGCTGGTATGATTGCCTTTTTTATTTTCATGATAGATAACACCCTTTCTTTAGATAGACAAACTCATTTTCATGCATACACGGAATGAACCTTCTCGTTTGTTCATTGGATTCATTCTTTATAACTCACCCTTTTATTTATCGTTTAAAATGGTACCGACAAGTTTTGCTTGAGCAAACTCTAGTGTTTTCCGAGCTTCAACCGTTTTGTCTATTCCTGTTTTTCCTCGGTTTAAAATTAAGATCACGCCATCACATCGCGTAGCGAGCATTCTTGTTTCCGTTGTTTTTAATAATGTGGGAGCATCAATTAGAACCATATTATAGTTATCCTTCACGCTCTTTAATAAGTCAGCCATCTTCTCGCTTCCAAGTAATTCAGTAGGATTAGCTGATGCTAAACCACTTGTTATAACATCCAAATTACTAATCTCTGTTGGCTGGATCGCTTGCTTTATCGTTGCGTTTCCTACCAATACATCTGCTAAACCGACTTGATTCATAAGTTCAAACATCCGATGAATAGCTGGGTCGCGTAAATTCGCATCAATCAATAACGTTTTTCCTTTTTGCTCTGCCATCATAACAGCCGAATTTGCTGTAATGGTAGATGTGCCTTCTCTCCTACCGGGGGCGGTCATCAGATACACTTGATTTTCTTTTCCCTCTGATAAAAATTGGATGTTCGTTTGTATCTTCCTAAATTCATCTGATAGTACCGAATCCGAATTTGTTACCGTAATTAAATTCTTTTTCTTAAAGGACAATGCTTGTTGTATCTTTTCTAAGATCACCTCTATCACCTCTTATCTCCACCGGTTTTTAATTTTAATGAGATTATCCAATACTTTCTTTTTCATATTCATATTCGGTACTGTTCCTAATGACTGTACACCTAAAACAGCTTCCGCTTCGCGTTCATGACTGACTGTTTCATCCAACGAGTCGCGTAAAAACACGATACTACACCCGATAACCAATCCCAAAATGAGCAATATGAGCACATTTCGATTTTGATGGTCATTAATTGGATGATCATTTACCTTGGCTGCGGATAATAATTGCACCCGATTAAAATCTAATAGATCTGCCACTTCATCTTTAAAGGTTGCTGCCGTCACATCTGCCAGCTTAGCCGCTAATTCCGGATCACGATCTGTTACAATTATTTTAATTACTTGTGAATCGTCAATTTGTTCAATTTCTATCTGACTATCAATCGCCTCAGGAGATCGTGATAGCTTTAATTCCTTTTTAACCCCCTCCATAACAAGAGGATCTTTAATCATCACCATGATCGTTTTCATATATTCTTGATCCGTATCAATAATAACTCTAGTTGATGTTTCATAAATTGGCACTTTGCTTTTACTATAAAAAACACCAGCTAAGGCTGCAAGGATCATAACCACAATTATGATCCACATACCATTTTTAAGAACATCCAAGAGACTTCTCAAATTAATGTCGTTTGTATTTTCTCTTTCCACATATCGCTCTTGGTTAACTTCCATTACAATCACCTTTATCATTATAAAATCCGACAACTACTGGCAAATACTAGAATTATATTCCATATTATAGGTCTTTAGTAGGTGTCTGTCAACAAGGGTTTTACCTGATGGTTTGGTTTCCGCTAACTCATAGGTAAATGGTCTGAATACAACCAGTGAAATTCATTCATTTATTTATAGGTTGTGTTTTGCCCGTCTTTTACAGCGGACTGTTCAGAACCAACTTTCTTGGTGGCATTTTTTTATCTAACATCAGTAGTTCCTTGAATTGGTTGATCACCCGTTGCTGATCTTCATCACTCATATTCGTTCCTGATGGCAGACATATTCCATGCTCAAATAATTGGTCTGAGACACTATTTCCTTCCTCATGCGGGTAATAGGTGGCACCTGTAAATAACGGTTGCAAGTGCATCGGCTTCCAAACGGGACGTACTTCGATGTTTGCCGCAGTCATTTTTTCAATTATTTCCTCCGGTGTGATTCCTGTTTGCTCAGGATCTACCGTCAATGTCGTCAGCCAACGATTTGACTTCGTATCTGCTAACTCCGGTTGAAAGACCAAACCAGGTACATCTCCAAGTGCCTGATAATACGTATTAAAAATGGCTCGTCGTTTGGCAACACGCAGATCTAATACTTCCAATTGAGCACGGCCAATACCTGATAAGATATTACTCATCCGATAGTTATAACCCACTTCACTGTGCTGATAATGAGATGCAGGATCACGTGCTTGAGTCGCTAGAAATTTAGCTTTATCAAGGGACTTTTCGTCATTCGATACGAGGGCACCACCACCTGATGTGGTAATAATCTTATTCCCGTTAAAGGAAAAAATCCCAAACTTACCAAGTGTACCGCTTTTTTGACCCTTATATGTGCTTCCTAATGATTCCGCAGCATCTTCTACAATCGGAACTCCGTACGCATTGGCAATGGACAGAAGTTCATCCATTTTAGCGCTTTGCCCGTATAAATGAACGACAATAATCGCCTTTGGGAGCTTGCCCTGTTTCTGCGCATCTTCAAGGGCACGCTTCAACGCTTGTGGAGACATATTCCATGTATCGGTTTCAGAATCAATCAATACAGGCGTTCCACCTTGATAGATGATCGGATTAACACTTGCTACAAAGGTGAGTGACGAACAAAACACCGTGTCACCTGAACGAACATCTAACAATCGCAAGGCTAGATGGATAGCTGCCGTGCCAGAATTAAAGACCTCTACTTGCTTGACCCCATTATATTGGGCTAATTCCCGTTCAAATCCATCTACATTATTTCCTAAAGGGGCGATCCAATTTGAGTTAAATGCCTCTTTAATATAAGTTTGTTCATTTCCGCTCATATGTGGTGGAGAGAGAAATATCCTTTCTTTCTTTTGCACTGAAAACTCCTCCCCTACGAATTATTTTTGCTGGTATACCCACGGCTGTCGCATAATCTTTAATGTTATTGATAACAACAGCGCCCGCGCCGATTGTTGTCCACTTTCCAATGATCTGCATCGGAATTACGGTAGCATTTGTCCCGATGTGTGCCCCTTGTTCAACTATCACGGTCCCCGATAAGGTTGCACTAGGTGATATATGAACATAATCTGCTAGCTCATTATCATGCTCGACAACCGCACTTGTATTGATAATTCCATGGTTCCCGATGACCGCATTCGCATTGATGACGGCATTCGGTAAAATTACTGTTCCATTTCCAATTGAAGCTGTCGCGCTAACGACGGCACTTTGATGGATGATCGTCGCATATTGTCTTATGGGTATCGAAAAATGTTCAAACAGTCTTTTGCGTGCAGCATTATGACCAATTGCAATGCAAAATTTATACTCTTCCATATCTAGCTCATCTAAAAAACTTGTATGCCCCTGAATGATGCCATCCTTCATCTCGGTTTGTTCAAAGGCATCATCAAGAACAGCGTACAATTCATAATTCGGCTGAACGGCGATCATATCTTGAATCATTTTACTATGACCACCAGCACCAATTAATATGATTTTTGTCATGTCTAATACCTTCTTTATGGTTAAGTTTACTTTAGCTTTCAATGGCTAATTGTTCTCTTTCCTCAAAGCCAACCTGCTGTTCCTTTTCTTGATAAACAATCGTCATTAATTGTTCCTTCAACTCTTCAACGGAAAAGATATGGAAATCTTCTAGGAGTTGTTTAATCATTCTCATATCTACCTCAACCGTTCTCCCCACATAAATCTTTTCATACACTTCGCCTGGGAGTATTTCTTCTGTTCCTAACAGTTCTTCAAACATCTTTTCACCAGGACGGATTCCTGAAAAGGCAATCCCCGTCTCCTCTTCGGTGTATCCTGATAGCGTAATTAAATTCCTCGCGAGTTCGACAATTTTTACAGGCTCACCCATATCAAGGACAAAAACTTCGTGTTCACTTGCTAGTGTACCTGCTTGAATGACGAGTCTTGAGGCTTCAGGTATGGTCATGAAATAGCGTGTCATCTCTGGGTGTGTCACCGTAACCGGTCCACCTTGTTCAATTTGTCTTTTAAATAACGGAATTACACTCCCACGACTCCCAAGAACATTCCCAAATCGCACAGCAACAAATTTAGTCTTGCTGCGTGAATTTAAATCTTGTATAACCATCTCAGCGATTCGTTTAGTTGCCCCCATTACATTCGTTGGATTAACTGCTTTATCCGAGGAGATGAGGACAAATGTATTCACTCCAAAAGCATGTGCCGCCTCAGCAATATTATTTGTCCCGATAATATTGTTATTTACCGCTTCATGCGGATTATATTCCATTAGCGGTACATGCTTATGTGCCGCAGCATGATAAATAATGACGGGACGATATGTACCAACAATTTCGAGCATGCGTTGTTGATCTTTAACATCGCCAATAACAGGGATGATGTCGATGTTTCCTTCCCCAAAAGTTTCTCTAAGCTCCATATCAATTGTGTAAATACTATATTCACCATGCCCGACAAGGATAATTTCCCGCGGTTTAAATTCCATGAGTTGACGGCATAGTTCAGAACCGATCGAACCACCAGCTCCCGTTACCATGACGGTATGCCCGGTCACCTCACTCTTAATTGCGCCAATATCCAGTTCGACGAGTTGGCGCCCAAGAAGATCTTCCACTTCAACACTTTTCAACTGGCTAACTGCTACTTTTCCAGTCATTAGATCCTCAATTTTCGGGATCATTTTAACTTTGGCTTTCGTTTCATTGCATTTGAAGACGATTTTATTCAAGTCTCTGCTTCTTAAAGATGGAATAGCAATGACCACATGATCAATATGATGCTCTTCAACAACAGATTTGATATCTTTTATCTTTCCAAGGACAGGTATCCCATAAACCTCCATCCGTTGCTTACTAATATCATCGTCAACAAAAGCTATCGGGAATAACTCACTATGTTCATGGTTGTTTTGCAACTGTCGAGCAACCATTGTTCCAGCTGATCCTGCCCCTACAATAAGGGTTCGTTTTTCTCCTCTTTCCGAAGTTACATAATTGTCTCTCACAACACGCCAGACAAATCGCGATCCACCAATAAGGACGATATGTATGAGCCAGGTGACGACTAATGCCCGTCGGTATATCGATAAGTCATTGACTAAAAACTGGACAAGCCCTGTCGCAACAATCGATAACGTAACCGCCTTCACAATCGCAAGTAACTCTCCTACACTCGCATACGCCCAAACTTTATGATACAACTTATAAATGACTGCAAATAAATGATGAAACATCAATAAGGCGATGGCACTAATCAGTAAGATGTTGATACTTAATCCTGGTGTATTTGGATAAACAAGCCATGTCGCAGTAAATATAGCGAAGGTAACAATAATAGAGTCTAGTAAAACGAGTAATATAAGTCGTCTTTTATAAGTAATTATGCTCCCCCCTTCCTCAATCTCTTCCTATCTTCCTTATCTTTACTCCATCATACGAGGAGGAGGATTATTTAATCGCACAAGTAGATCGTTTAGATCCCACCGAAAATTCCGTCACCATTCATGAATCCCACAAGGAAATGGATAATTTTTCTGAACATTTGTACCATATACTTACTTTTAATGCCAAACACAGGTAATTTATACAATAAATTGGAAGCCTGAGACCGAAAATAACCGTCAAATCTTCTTCGACGCCGCTACCGTCTAGAGGAGTCAAATTAAGCTCAGCGAAAATTAACACAATGTAATCGAATGATTGCTATTTATGTAAACTATTTCTCTCCAACAAATAAATGGTGGGCTTTTTTACCAATAGTGCATATCATATAATTTAAAAATATGTATTGCAAATATTATCCTTTTTCCGGAGAAACGCCTACATATAAGGACACGCTTCGACAAAAACACCTTTGTTTCACGCAAATCATTCTACCTTTTTCAACACACCCTTCCATTCATATGATGGCGTAATATATTTTGTCTTCTACAATTTCAGGTCCATTATATTCTTTTTTTAGCCTCTAAAAAAAGAGTTGTCAGCCTTTTTTAATCACTTAAAAAGGCCGACAACTCTTTCAAATTTATCGATGAATTATTTAGTTGAATGAATTTCATAATTACCGTAGTCGACTATGTGGATGTAGCTATAAACTGGGATT
>DATGSG010000002.1:0-5015 GCA_035302925.1 Virgibacillus sp.
AGGAGACGATAAATATGAATTTTCATAGTAAACCAAACACTTATGTAGGACATGTAAATATTAAGGTAAAAGATTTAGATCGATCACTTCATTTTTATCGGGAGACTCTTGGTTTTCAAATTCTAGAAAAGACGAATAAAACAGCTAAGCTCACTACGGATGGCAAAACGAATGTGTTGTCAATTGAACAACCAGAAAACATTGTACCGGAATATGGTAAGACCACGGGCTTATATCATTATGCGCTATTACTACCTGAACGCTCTGATTTAGCTGACATCGTGTATCATTTTGCAGAAGTAGGTGCGCAGTTTGGTTCAGCAGACCATCTTGTAAGTGAGGCTTTATATTTATCAGATCCGGATGGGAATGGAATTGAAATCTATATAGACCGCGAACCTTCTGAATGGACCTGGAATAATGGTGAAGTGTTAATGACAGTGGATCCATTGGATTTTACGGACCTTCTTTCTGAAGGGAAGCAGGGATCATGGAAAGGCATGCCAGCAGGGACAGTCATGGGACATATTCATTTACATGTATCGGAACTTAAAAAGACTGAAGAATTTTATAGTAAGGGACTCGGCTTTGAAGTTGTGAACCGATTTGGTGATCAGGCACTTTTCATTGCTACTGGTAAATACCATCATCAAATTGCCTTAAACACCTGGGCTGGCGTTGGGGCTCCTGCACCTTCCGTAAATAGTGTCGGACTTGAATCATTTACAATCATGTTGCCAAGTGAGGAAGCAAGGAATAAGGTTATCAACCAGTTGGAACGTATTGGGGCATCCGTCACAGAGGAAAATGATTCTTTTGTTACTTCTGATCCGTCTGGAAATCGTATTTATTTAGGTATTTAAGCAGTTGATAATTGTGTAGGTGCTCGCACGCATTTTTATGATGTCACTTTCTTTGTCCCATGCCGTTATAATAACAGAGTAATTATGATTATATAATTTTAAAATCACTGAAAAGAGGAATAGAAATTGACTAAGCTAACACAATTAGGGAAAACAGATATATATAAAGTCGCTAAAGGTAAACAAAAGGATGTTGCGCACCTAGTCTTAGCTTGGTATTTAACACGTGATTCCATTGATGTTGTAATTCCGGGGGTACAGAGAGCCGAACAAGTACTAGATAATTTAAAAACAGGAGATGTTCAGTTAACAGCAGAGGAAGTTGAATAAATTAAGGGAATATTCCAATGATATAAAATACAGGAGAAAGAATATATGAAAAAAGTATATAAACCATTATTCGAGCCATTCACTTTCCAAAATGGAGTTCCGTTGAAAAACCGAGTCGTTATGGCACCTATGACTACTCTTTCTGCAAATCCAGATGATACTGTTTCAGATGCGGAACTCAATTATTATGCAGCGCGTTCGACTGGTCATTACTACCCGTAGATATATTCAAGCAAACGGAAAAGGTTTTGAAGGACAGTTCGCCGCGGACCGAGATACGATGCTCCCAAGCTTACGAAGTGTGGCTTCGGCTATAAAAGAAAAAGGAGCGAAAACTGTAATGCAGCTCTATCATGGTGGATGATTGGCTGTACCTCACTTAATCCCAGGCGGACAAACAGTAAGTGCAAGCAGTGTGGCTCCCCACGTTTGCTTCATAACATTGGGTTACCTGTCATGATGATCAGTATTGGCATGGCTATTTTAGAAATGGGTGATATTTCATTCCCAATAGCAACAATGGGGGGAGCGGCTACTTTGTTTGGTATATTCTGCTTTGAGCTTAATGTGGCATGAATTCTATAGTCTGTAAAAAAGGATTTTTGCTCTTACACTTGGGAATGCTATGTTAAATTACCGAATAGGAGGAGTGCAATGGCTAACAAGAAATCTTCAGGAAAGTTACATTTAGAAAAGGAAAGACTTAAATTAAAAGAGCGGGAAGTAGAAAATGTATTCGAAGATAAATCATTAGTACCTGACGAACAGAATCGGATGAAAGGTACCGAACCCGCGCGAGAGTAATAATTGGTGCTAGAACTAAGAAGAACCTCCAACAAAATTGTTGGGGTTCTTTTTGTTCGCCCAGCATGGGCCAACTCTAACGGATGAAAGTCCTGAGTGTGACCATGTAGCGGTAGGTGTAAGTTTAGCACTATTAATGAGCGCGTTGCTTATTCATTACCAACAGGAAGGAGAAAGTCGTGCGTTCTCCATCATGAGCTTTGTCAATCAGGCGGAAGATGCAGATAGGTTTAGCATGAGAGGTGAAACATCTGATCCCTCACCTCTCCAAAATGTTTATCGCGGGGAAAGAGCATTAGCAGGATGGGGCGGAGAAATTGGCGATACCTGCTGGAAAGCAAGAGTTTTTTATAAAAGCGAGTATAGAAAGTACCCATTATACAGATTATGTAGGTTTTTAAATGAAGCAGATATAAAGTAGCTGGATATGATTGTTCAGGAATAAGTTATCGATATAAAAAGAGGCGATCTTGTATAGGATCGCCTTTTTATGATTTAGTCCTCTTGTTGGTGCTGTTTCCAGCTAGTAATCCCGCCCTCAAGTACTGTAACATCATAGCCTTTTTCTTCTAAAACAGTGGCACAGTTTCGTGCTGAATTCCCGGTTGTACAGGTGATGATGATGTTTTTGTCTGTAGGTAATGTCCTGATTGACTCGCTATCATCTTGACTAAGATTTAATATATTTGCTTTTGGTATGTTTTCACTGATGATATTGCCATGAACAATATGTTCGGCTTGATACTTTTCTTCAGATCTTACATCGAGTACATAGCATGTTTTGGCACTTAATTGCTTTTGAAGTTCTTGTGGAGTCATGGTTTTCATTTATTTACACCTCTTTATCCTTTCCTTCATTGTAGATTAGGAGGAGTATAAAAACAATGCGTTATCTGCAGGTTGCACTTCTATTAAGAAGAGAGCGCCTCTTTGATCAGCATCATGCTCATGTTATAATGAAGCAACTTATGAAAAAGGGATGAAACTATGCATACACTATTGATCGTTGAAGATGATCCCAAGATCGCTGAACATTTACATTCTTATATCACCAAATTTGGCTATGCAGGTCATGTTGTGACAGATTTCACGTCGGTGATGAAAGAGTTTCGTCAAGTATCACCTGATCTCGTACTATTAGATATTAATTTACCACAATTTGATGGGTATTATTGGTGTCGACTGATCCGCCAAGAATCAACTTGTCCCGTGATCTTTATCTCGGCTAGAACGGGAGAGATGGACCAAGTCATGGCATTAGAAAATGGGGGAGATGATTTTATTACAAAGCCCTTTCATTCTGAAGTCGTGATGGCGAAGATTCGTAGTCAGCTACGCCGTGCTTACGGAGATTATGCGACGCAAAGTGTGGAAAGGATTGTGGAACAACATGGTCTACAATTATTTCCAGAGCGACATGAATTAAAATATGGGACGACCATAACGACTTTAACGAGTAAAGAAACAGATATTATTGAACGGTTACTGGATCGCTACCCACGTGTTGCTGGTCGTGAAGATTTATTAGAGAAACTATGGGATGATCAAGTCTATGTGGATGAAAACACACTGAATGTGAATATGACACGTGTACGAAAAAAATTCCTTGAACTTGGCATTGAAGATGCGGTAGAAACGGTGAGGGGTTCGGGCTATCGTCTACGGATCACTTGGGGTAAGGAGAACGAATCATGAAGCTGTTTTTGAAAGATCATGCGTTATTAGTTGTTGTTCACTGTTTGCAGTTGCTTACGATTATAACGGTATATTGGTTGGATGGTTATCGTAATCTCGGACCTGGTTTGTATGGGGTTTTTTTAAGCTTGTTTTTACTTACGGGTTATCTCGTATACCGGTATCTCAGTCAGCGCAAGTTTTATCAATTCTTGAGTAAACCACTGGAGTCATTAGAAGAGTCGTTACATAAATCAGGGAATACCCCCTTGGCAATGGCATTAGACGAATTGCTGAAGAGTCAATATAAACAATATCAACAGACGATCCAATCGATTACTCGGAATCAAGAAAACCATCGATTGTATATGGATCGCTGGGTCCATCAAATGAAAACCCCATTATCGGTGATTGAGTTTACGGCTGAATCGCTTGATGAACCGGAATCATCTAATATCCGGGAGGAAACGGAACGGATGAAGTTTGGTTTAAATACTGTTTTGTATATGGCGAGGTTGCGAACGATTGAAGAAGATTTTCAAGTTAAAGCAGTTGAATTGGTAAAGGTTGTGCAAGAAGTCAATAAGGAAAATAAGCGCTTTTATATTCGTAATGAAGTGTATCCACAAGTCGAGGAGTCACGAGAGGGAATAACGGTATATACCGATGAAAAATGGTTGTATTTTATTTTATCTCAGCTGATCAATAATGGGGTTAAATATTCTGCTGGTAAAAGTAATCGGTTAATCGTCTCGATCGATGAGCGGGACGGTGCAGCTGTTTTAGAAGTCACTGATTTTGGAATTGGAATTCCGCAAACAGATGTTAACAGAGTTTTTAGTGCCTTCTATACTGGGGAGAGTGGTCGTAAATACCGAGAATCGACCGGTATGGGCCTCTATTTAGTCAAAGAAATTGCGAATCATCTTCAGTATACGATTGAAATCGATACGAAAGTTGGTAGTGGGACTACTTTTCGAATTATTTTTAAATCGTTTGCAAGTTAATGAAATTCATTTAAGTGAATGAAATTCATAATTACCAAAATCAGCAACATCGATACAGTATGTAGTTAAGAACGGTTCAACGTAACTATATACTGTATCGATATTGCACTAAACAGGTATTATGAAATTCATTAAAGTTAATCAATTTTTTATCGTATTTTAAATACTAATTAAGGCACCACCCCTTTGAGCTTACGTCTAAAAAAGCGAAACGTTTGTATTTTTTATGGCCTTTACCTATAATAATTAGGGTGAGGTGATCAAAATGAATAAAATATTAGATATTTTACTGTGGTCAACAGTAGGCTTAACGGTCGTTATCTTTTTCGCAATTATT
>DATGSG010000003.1:0-8514 GCA_035302925.1 Virgibacillus sp.
AATAAAGTAAACTTTAAACGCTGGTCGGATGATTTCTCAATCGAAAACAAATTAAATACGACTGGTTTGCGCTATGAAGATGGTTATATCCTTTGGGGGAGACAGACACGGGTTTCAAAGAAAAACCCTGTATCTCAGCCAGAGAAAGGCGCAATTAAAGTACCACTTATGATCAAGGGCAACGACTACTACGCACATGAATCATTATGTGATAAAACCAAATATGTACGTGTTATCGCTAGGGAAATTCGTGGTGAGATTCGCCACTTTGCCCAACTCGTACAAGAGGGTTTTCCGCCAGATAAATCATGGAAGGAAGATCGTAAAGTTTCCCCTGATGAAACAAAACGTGTCGGGCTTGATGGAGGAACAAGTACGCTCGCTATTTCAAGTGAGAAAACAGTCGAGCTTCATGAATTAGCGCCCGAATGCGTGGTAGATAACAAAGAACTCCGCAAGATTGAGCGAGCAATGGACAGAAGCAAACGGACAACCAATCCAGACAACTACAACGAAGACGGTACGATCAAGTGTGGCGTGAAGTTAGAATGGCACTTCTCGAAACGCTATCTTCGATTAAAGACTGTCCGCAAAGACCTGCATCGAAGGATTGCGGTTAAACGAAAACAGTCGCATGAAATCCTTGCTAACCATGTACTTTCGCTAGGTTCAGATATTCGTGTAGAAACAATAAGTGTACAAGGACTTAAAAAGCGAGGCAGGAAGACAACTCGCAACAAGAGGAATGGCAAAATCAACAAGAAAAAGCGCTACGGTAAGGTAATAGCCAACCGGGCTCCTGCTATGTTGATTGAGATTATTGACCGAAAACTACATTATCAAGGAAGAAAAATTAAGAAAATCAGCACTGCTGAAGTCAAAGCAAGTCAGTTCAATCATGTGACTCGCGCATACAACAAGAAAGATTTAAGCGAACGTTGGAATGAGGATATTCTAGGTGAACGGATCCAGCGTGATATGTATAGTACCTTCCTAATCGGAAACACCGTCGATACCCTAGATGCCGTAGACGTGGACTTGTGCAACGGTCAATGGCAGAATTTCGTCGCACTGCATCATCAGGAAGTCGCAAGACTCGAGCAACACAGTAACAAGCAAATGCGTTGGTATGTCGCTTAATACAGACCAGTCGGAATGACAAAGTTGCCGACTTTAATAATTGGGTGGTGGCGCAAGCGCACGAACGGTCTTCATTGGCTAGTCGGAGTGGCACCAAACTATACGTTTTAGCCCCACGAACTTTTTTGGAAAATCGCAACAGTGTAGGGATGGCAACCTCCACCGCAAGGTTGATAAGGTCGCCCTAGGAAGTGTGATGTTGGTGGCAAGTTCCCACTAACCCAAAGAACTCCACGGCTTTAGCCGTGGGAGTTGTCAGTATATTCTATCCCAAAAACGATGCTGAGCAATTGCAGAAACGAATTCATCCCCGAAGTTTGCATTGTTTTCAGAAAAAACGATTCCAGATAAATTATTTCCTTCTGTTTTTTGAATATAAGATCGACCAGTCGTTGCCACACCGATCGGCTTAAAATGTTCATATGCTACTCTTATGAACTTATTCATGTCAGAATTGAATTTCGCTTCGTTTTTCGAACTCCCACCAACGACATAAAAAGAGTCAAGTAGATAGGGGCTAGTTGTGAGAAATGTATCATCAACTTTAAGCTTTGCACCATCAGCACCTGTGACATTACCAAGGGTTTCACTTACAATGACTACAAAAACCCCGTTTTTTCGTAATAAATTTAACAGATCTGTTACCTCATTATCGTTAAAACCATTTCCTATGAGTACACCTACTTTTTGCGTAGAAGCTTTTCGAGGTGAATTTGCTTGGCTAAGAGACGGATAACTTGTAGAAACAGATACATGAGATCCGCTAGGACGATCCACACCAATATTATCAGCAATGATAGAAGCCATTTCCTTGTCTACATTGACCAACATATTGACGTTTTGCTGGCGAACTGATTCGCTTTTTACACTCCCGAGTTGATAGCTAAATGCATCAATAATGTGCTGCTTTTCGATGGGTGTCATACTATTCCAGAATATTCTCGGTTGCGAAAAGTGATCGTTAAACGATTCACTTCGAGCTCGTATCGCGTGTCCTTCCACTTTTTTCGGATAGGATTCATAGCCGCCTTCTTCTGGGGCCGTTGTGTATGGTGTGTTATTTGCTAGCGAATTATTGTGATAGTTTATCTGGTCTACATCGATTCGTTCTCTCATATAGCCTCTTCGCTGATTATTATGAAACGGGCAAACCGGTCGATTGATCGGTAAATCTTGAAAATTCGCTGAGCCAAGTCGATGGTATTGTGTATTTTGGTAAGCAATTAACCTTCCCTGCAAGACGGGGTCATTGGAAAAATCAATACCTGGAACGACATTTGCAGGATTAAATGCAACTTGTTCTAATTCCGCAAATTCATTATCAACATTTCTATTTAATGTCATCTTACCGATAAGCTGAACAGGGACGACCTCTTCTGGCCAATATTTTGAAGGATCGAGAACGTCAAAGTCATATTTAAATTCATCTTCCATTGCAATCAACTGTACACCTAATTCATATTCAACATAAGCCCCACGGTCAATCGCCTCTCGGAGATCCCTCCGGTGGAAATCCGGATCGATTCCGCCGATTTTCTGTGCCTCATCCTGAAGTAGGGAATGAGTACCAAGAACAGGCTTCCAAACAAATCTGACAAAGGTCGCTAACCCTTTTTCATTGACAAATAGATACGTATTAATCGACCACGATTCCATCATTCGATAACTTCTCACAATCCCTCGATCAGACATGATCCACATTACCATATGAAGCGAATCCTCGTTATTGGCTACATAATCCCAAAAAGTATCGTGTGCACCAGAAGCTGTTGGTATACCGGTACCCTGCTTTGCTTGGTACGCATGCATCACATCGGGAAACTGCATCGCATCTTGATTAATTAATACTGGCATTGCAATCATGGTAAGATCGTAATTTCCTTCTTCAGTATAAAACTTAGTGCCCCAACAACGTAAATCCCTTGCCGTATCCTTAGACCCCTTAGACCCTTGAACGGTAGAAAACCGTACAAATACAGGAGTCTTTTTTCCGGGTTCCTGCAAAAAACCTGCCTTTGTAAACTGTTTCATTGACTCATAACATTCAAATTCTCCATGGGCTCCGTAACCTCTTGCATGAACCACCCTTTCCGGTATTTCTTCATGACCGAAGTGTGTCATTTTTTCAAAGAATTCATAATCCTGACGCAATGAGGGACCACGGTCTCCGGCTTTTAATTGGTCCTCATCGTTAGAGATTTTTCTCCCTTGATTTGTCGTCATTGCCTTCCCTGCGTTTTGTACACGGTACTGATCCAGTTGCTCCTGTTTGCTGTTGTTTTCAACAGGAGCTTGGTTTCTTGCTGACTTATTATCCATGTAATTTATCCTTCCTAACGTTAGAGTTTTTTAATTCTATTCATATGCCTAGCAATTTTCTAGACGTAGAACAATCTGAACATTATTGTAACCATTCGAAGAGTATTAATACTCTTAAAACAGATAGATTAAATGGATAAGACAACTTTTATTAGACATTATAAATGTTTTATTCTCTCAAATTATCCTCACGTTTATCAATATATAATGTTCCATCTTTTTGAAGTTCTACGAAGAAGACATCATCCAAACTGAGTTTCAACAGTCCAAGTTGGCTTTTTAACCAATCTAAAGAAACGCCAGCTTCTTTAAGGTTTTTTTCAACAACATATCCATCAGCAATCAACTCCATGGGAATATACTTTGGTTTAACCGTAAGAATATTTTGGTCCTTTTTTGTAATAGGCTGTTTCTCCTCTTTTAGCATAATACTTAATTTTCCATTTGGCTCAAAAACAGCATCTTCTACATCTTGAACAGAAAAGACCTTTTGTTCCCGTAATAACATGCTTAAATCATCCATATTCAGTCGTAATTTGCCTAATTCTTTTTCTAATATTTTACCTTGTTTAATAACAATTACAGGTTGTCCATCAAATGCAATTCTTGCTTTTGCAGACTTTAATCCAATAAAACCAACCAATATCGTTAAAAAAGACCACCAAAGCAAACTTGTAAGCCCATTAAGAAAATGTGTCTTTGTTTCAGCTGCAATATCTGCAGCTATCGAACCCAATGCTATTCCAGTAATATAATTAAAATAAGTAAGCTGACTTAACTGCTTTCGACCCATGATTCTTGTCATGAGTAGTAATATAAAAAAAGCCCCTGTTGCACGAAGAATCATTTCAAAGAAACTCCAATTTTCCAGCAATACTTTCCCTCCAATAGAATGAGTATAAATTTTATCTTTTCCTTATTTACACCAAAGTATGTAAAAAGGAAGATAGAATTTTATAAATTGAATGAATTCATTTTGGCACCTGTTTTTTACGCTACACTATCATTCAGTTTAATGAAATTCATTCAGTTAAGAGTAGAATAGTACGGCTTCTATTTCACACCTTGAGGATACTTCTTCTGCTTATCCTTTAAGCAATAATAACCCCATCAAATTTTGTGAGGCTCATTGTATCGATTCAAAACTCTCCAATACAACGGTTTTCGGGTGGAGGAAGTCCTGTTGAATTCCACCCGAAAAAATTTCCGCATCAAAAATTATTATATTTTAGATAAACTAACAAATACTAATAAAAATCAGACAAGATAGAAGGGATTCAGTGGGTCATTTAAAAGTAATAGGTATTAAATTTATTGTTATTGCTGTTGTGATTTATTCCCTTTTCGGTATTCTTTATAATGCCACCTTAATGAATTTGTTCTGGATTAGTTTACTTATCACAGGTATTTCCTATCTTATTGGTGATTTGTTTATACTTCGGAAATTTGGCAATATTAAAGCTACCATTGCGGATTTTGGATTATCATTTATTTCTATATGGATATTAGGTAGTTTATTTTTCACAGAGAGCATGCCTACCATTATTCTTTCCTTAGCAGGAGCTCTCTTTATCACTTGTTGTGAGCCTTTCATTCATCTCTATCTAGAAAATCAACTTTCAGATGATGATGAGAAAGACGTACGAACTAAAAATCAATTACAAACTGAATTTGCAGAGGAGACAGATACACAATCGATTACTCAGAGAAAAAAAGGACGTGAAGACAAGTAAGCTTTGAAAACCTTTTATGTTCATGGATTAAAATGGGGGTTTTAAGTAGGAACCCTGAAAATAAACGAATCCATTATGGAGATTTTTTGCAGCATAGTTTTCTATATCTATAGCTTAAGGGAGTGCTGTAGAGAGAACAGTTTCCGACATTATAGTCGGTTGGGCTGTTCTTTTTTTGTGCAAACTTAATTTCCTCATGAACGTGAACCTCTTGGGATTGAAAACCAGGTTTCTACTGTCTTCTCAAGATAGTAGTCACTAGAATATCATATAAGTTTCCTCAACCGCCATTCTATAAGTAGATAATATGAGTTATCTTCATCTCGAAAATATTCCCTAAACGAATGGGTGCCACTCCGTATTCAATAAAATAATTCATGCATTTACTGAGCTTTATGTCTATTTCCGTTTAATGATGTTGTCTGCCCTCTCAATTCTATCCATTATGAATAAAGTATTGTACCAGCGATTAGGGAGGTGGAATATTTGGTACGAAATAGTCGAAATGAATTATACAACCTATCAAACCAGATGATCGATATATTTATTAAAGATGTGTTTTCTAAAAATAAAGCGGAGCTTGAAAAAATAAAAATGAATATTTCTGAAGAACAGCGCGAAACATTGAAACAATCAGTCAACAAACTAAAGGGGCAGGTAGATGATTTTATTTTTGATCAAAATGCGGCAAAAAAAATAACGGAACATGATCAAACAAATAGTAGCGAGCCCCTAAGCCCACTGAGAGAAAAATTTTCGACAAAAAAGGAATCATATGATGAGCCAGAAGATACGGAAGATAAAAATGGATGAAATCACCAATGAGTTCGTGCAAACAAAAATGAATGTAATACATGTAATAAAGTAAAGGAGGTGAAATAATGGATCATCATAATAATAATAACTGGAATGCACTTGAAGAAGATTCAGTGCATCCGGTTCAACCGTGTGAAAACAGCAATAACGATGATTTAAATGCGGCTGATCAAATTAGTGATATTGACCAGTCTTCAAATGAAGTTATCATTATTCGAGACTCTTGTGACATTACAGTAGAAACAACGGATACACAAGTTGCTGCTTCATTGCAAGCAGCATTACAAGTGGCAATTTCTGTTGTTGTTAATATTACAATAGCAGACAGTAGCCGTGCAGAAAAGGTAACACAAGAACTTTTAGAAATGTCCCAGATTCGACAGACAAATCGTCAAAAACTGGTCATTGTAAATTCGAGGACTGTTGATGTGAAAACAACAGATACAGATGTGGCTATCTCACTACAGGTCATGCTTCAAATTCTTGTATCACTTTTTGCACAGCTAGACATTCTGTAAGATCCAGGACGATCTTATTATATATAGATGCTGTATAGCTTGATTAGGTTCCAAATTTAATGTTTTTTTCACTAGGCCTCACCTATTTATGGTGAGGCTTTAGATTTAACTTGCTAGTCCAACCATTTCTTCATTAGAACAAATGGAACAAGCAATTGAAAATAATGGTGGAGATACGGATCGATTAACCGGTATTCCAGGTCCTAGTGCATATAGTGCCTCAAAATTCGGGGTGATCGGTCTATCCGAATTACTAGCCCATGAAGTTCGCCGCAATAATATTCGGGTGATGGCTTTAACACCGAGCACAGTAGCAACCGATCTTTCAATTGGTTCACTAATCCCTGAGGACAAGGTTGACCAATATATGCACCCTGATGACTTGGCAGAATACATTGTTTCCCAATTAAAATTAGATCCAAGAATTTATATAAAAACAGCAAGCCTTTTAAATACAAATCCATTTTAAGTTTAGATAAAGTAAAAACCCCTCATTTTGGAATTGAGGGATTTTATTTAAAATGCCCAAAACACGAACAACCATTTTATACTATATTACTTCATTAATATCTATGGGAAGTAAGAATATAAAGTGGAAGTTCATTTTAGTTTGCACTTTTAATCAATGACTGCTTTCATATGAGCCTTTGTAACGGACCAATGTGTAGCAGACCAATATCTTTTTTGATCTTTTATATAAATAATTTGTGGTGATTCGTGTTTAACTCCTAAATCTGCTTCAATTTTATTTGAAACAGGACGGGATTCCCTCACCTTTACCATCGTATAATCTATGTTTTCATTTGGATGGTCTTTTAAATATGCATTATATTCATCTAAAGCATTTGTACTGACTGGACACGTAGTACTGTGTTTGAGAATGATTTGATCTTTATCGGTTGATTTATTTAAAATGTCATCCCATTCTTCAGTTGTTGTAATTTCCTTCCAATCCATCTTCATTGTCCCCCTTTGAGTAATAATTGTGATTAGTATTTACACACAAATTAAGTTTACGTCAAGAACAGAGTGATTTCAAAAATGATGCTTCATTCATATTGGATTAAAGCGGTAAATACATTAATGAATTTCATAATACCCGTTTAGTGCAATATCGCTTGTTGAACCGTTATTAACTACATACTGTATCGATGTTGCTGGTTTTGGCAATTATGAAATTCATTCACATGGATGATAATTGCCTTATTAGTTGGTGGGTTGCTATTTTTAGGTTAAAAAAGCAGACCAACAAATCCCTTTACGGATCCAACGCGACAAAACCTTCTCCAAATACGTCACGAACATCGTGGATGGCAACGAACGCACTTTCATCTGCTGCTCGTACAATCCGTTTCAATTTCACAACTTCTTGGCTACTAATTACAATATAAAGTATTTTCTTTTCTTCTTTTAAATAATGGCCATACCCCGAGTAAACGGTCACCCCGCGATTCATTTGATCATTTACATTTTGTGCAATCTTATCTGGATTTCCCGAAATGATCGTGATAGCCTTTTTCATGCTGAACCCCTCAATAATGAGTTGCATTGTTTTTGTTGCGATATAAAGCATAATAATTGTTAGCAACAACTTTTCTATCCCGATAACGAAATAGGATGAAAAGACGACGATTAAATCAAAGAATAAAAGCCCATAACTAATATTCCAACCAAGATACTTTTTTGTAATACTAGCTAAAATAGTTGTTCCTGCAGTTGTTCCTCCAACACGAATAATTAACCCAATGCCAATTCCACCTAATAATCCAGCAAAGATTGTATTGACGAAAATTTCATTCGAATCAATGGACCAATTCCGAGTAAGATGTAAAAAGAGTGAGTTAAGTACAACAGCAATGATTGTATAGCGGATTGTATGCTTACTTAAAAATTTATAACCAATGATAAGTAAAAAGCCATTAAAAATAAAACTAACAAGACCGGGTGACCATCCGTAAAGATAGTACAATATAATCGTAATCCCTGTC
>DATGSG010000004.1:0-8556 GCA_035302925.1 Virgibacillus sp.
TTTTATTAAAAAGCGGTGATTCCATTGAATCATTCACACTGCATCAAGAGATCCTTCTTTTGCAGCGTATTTCCCATGGCATTATATAGGTCTAAAGTCACGCTTTATAAGAGTGGGGAATAGTCATTAATTCTTATAATAATAAACAAGGAGTGGACAAGGATGTTTGGTATTGTTTTATTAGTCGGATTAGCAGGATTAGTCATCGGTATTATCGCATCAGTTAAAGGTGAGCTTATATCTCTACACATACCGAATCGCAAAGTAGGGACGGTTGTAACGATTGTTTCATTGTTCTTCGTTCTCACTTCAGGCGCTTTTGTAGGGGGAAATGGGGAAGGGTCAGATGAGAAAGAAGATCGTGAAGTAGCAGCCGAGGAAGTGACGGCAGAAGTCAGTGATAATAAATCAGAAAAGAGGGATAAGAAAGAACGTGAATTACGTGATGCTGATTGGATTGAAGCGACTGAAGAGATTGTGTTTACAGATCATGAAATTCAAATAACAGGTGAAACAAACCTGGAAGATCAGGCAGTCTTTTTATATGAAGTCATGCATGTTGATCATGCCGATAATGTTGTTGAAGGGACTATGGAAGTGAAAGATGGTGTATTTTCGGAAATAATTGACATCGCTGATTTTAATGATGGCGAAATTGCTATTCGGGTGACATTGGGGCTAGATGATCAACCAGAGGACATTCGTAAACGATTTAATATGGAACAAGTTAGGGAAGGATTTGCCTATTCCCATGATGAAACATTTATGAAATATATTCCCATTGAATTGTCTGGATCTGGTGATATGGCAACAGAGGAATTTCCACTAGCGGAGGGATTTGCTGTCTTTGAAATGAACCATGAAGGGGGTAGTAATTTTGTTGCAGCATTGAAAGATGAAACAGGAGAAACAGTCAAATTATTAGTGAATGAGATTGGGAGCTATGGAGGAAAGACATTCTTTTCAGTCCCGTCTTCGGAATCATACGTATTAGATATTACTGCTGATGGCAGTTGGGATGCAACGGTCTTACAAACGATCCCGGAAGAAATGGAGTCAGATCCTGTTACGATTGAGGGTACAGGTGATGATGTTGTCTTTATCGAGGTTGCAGCAGGAAAAAAGCGATTTGAACTTAGCCATACAGGTGATCGTAATTTTGTAATTCATTTGAATGGGAGTCATTTATTAGTGAATGAAATCGGTGAGTATGAAGGATCGAGTATAGAGTCTTTTGCAGACGATGGAGTCCATGCTTTCAGTATTCTTGCTGATGGTCAGTGGAAATTAACAATCGAATAAGGATAGAAGGGATGAGCCGTATGTCACCAATCAACATATTAATTGTCGTCATTTCCCTGATCATTTTTTCACTTGTCGGTTTCAGTATAAGGGGATGGGGAGGAGCAGTCATTGGCTTATTTACATGGTTATTCATAGCGGGATTAATTGATCTGAAAAAATAAGTGCACCTATCGCTGATCAGGTCATACGTGAATCGTGAAAGAGTATGCAATGATCGTGTCCTAGGGAAACTAGAATTCCACTAGGACGATCACTGATTATAATGAATGAGGAATTGATTACTTTATTTTTTTAAACGCATTGATTATGCTGCTTAGATGATCCACTGTATGTGTAGCCATTAACGTACAACGTAAGCGACTCGTATGTTTGGGGACAGTGGGTGGTCGGATGGCAGGAATAAAAACTCCATTACGATGAAGTGATTGTTGAACATTCCGCGCTTGCTTAGCTTCACCTATGATAATCGGGATGATCGGGGTAATTCCCTTGGAAACACTGAATCCCAAAGTGATTAAAGCTTCCCGTAATGTTGATCCTATATCCATTAGATGTGCCTGTCGTTCGGGTTCAGTTTGAATAATATCAATGCTCATTAGTGCTGCAGCAACAGAAGCAGGTGCGAGTGCGGTTTGAAAGATAAAAGGTCGTGATTTTTGAGTTAGCAAAGAGATGATATCTTTATTAGCACAAACGAAGCCGCCTTCACTTCCGACGGCCTTACTTAATGTTCCAATTGTTACATCAACATGTTCTTGATAATAATCAGCACTACCCCGGCCCGATTTTCCGATGACACCTGTTGCATGTGCATCATCAATAATGAGTAAGGCATCGTGTCTTTTTGCTAAAAAACTTAATTGATCAAGTGGAGCGAGGTCACCATCCATACTAAATACACCGTCTGTTACGATGATTTTCTTCGCATGGGTAGTATAGGCAGCTAATTTGTTTTGTAAATCATTCATATCCTTATGCCGATATACGACCACTTTTGCTTTACTTAAGCGACAAGCATCAATAATGCTTGCATGATTTAATTCATCACTAAAAACAATGGTTTTCTCATCACTTAATGTGCTAATGACGCCTAAGTTGGCTAGATAGCCACTGGAATATAAAAGGCATGAATCTGTTTGATGAAAATGGGCAAGCTCTTGTTCTAATTGTACATGGATCGGTAAATTACCGGTTGTTAAGCGGGAACCACCACTACCTGTTCCGAAGCGTTCTATTGCTTCTTGGGCTTTTGCAATGACACGCGCATCTGTCGCTAGACCTAAGTAATTATTTGAAGCGGCTAAAATTTTTAGTTCCCCATTTATTCGCGTTTCGGGTATGCTTTTATCCGTAACGATTAATGATCTAAACAAAGGGGATGTCCGGATCATTTCATTTTCCTGTTTAATCCAATCCATTATTAGTTACCTCCTATGAGTACTGGTGTTTTTTCTAAATAGTGAATATAATCATCAAGATTAATAGTGTTCGAATCAATGAGAAATACACGTCCACCATAAGGGGAGTTAATTTTTTTCATGTGTGGAATTCGAATGAATGTATGCTGATAAGACAAATAACCTGTCGTATATTCAGGGTCATCTGAACAACATAATTCCAGGATTGTTCCGGCGGCAGCAACTTTAGAAGCTAAAGCGATTGCTTCAGCACGTCTTTCATGATGAGTAACTTGCTGTTCACCTAGCTCGTTCTCGTCCACCTGTGTGTCCCAATCAAAATGTGACACACGTACACCCCGATTCTTGAATGGATCCAAACGTTTTCCACTATTTATATCGACAATAATTGCTCCTCTTGTTACATCATCTTGGATGATCCAATCATACAAGGAGAACAGAAGGTTGGGCCGAATCGTTCCCGAATTTACCAGTTCCTTCAATACTTGTTTCGTTGTATGTGGGCTTTTGTTTTTAACTTCGTTTACAGGCAGAGCCGGTATATAATGGATGTCATTTTCTTGTATCGCCTCTATTTTTAGCGAGATGAAATCTGCTTGACCACGTGTATGATTTGTAGCTCTCTGAATCATTTCAAGTGCGCTTTTTTTTATTTTTTCCTCTCCAATAAGTCGTTCTGCACCAGATATGTGCATCCCTCCATCTTCATGGGGACCGCCTATACTGGAGCGCATGCGAACGCTATACCATTTATTCATGAGGTTTCCTCCCTGTTTGTTGATAGACTTTCTTAAAAACACGCATGATTGGATAAGTTGTGAGCGCCGTAAAGATCATCCCTGGAACCGCTGTTATAATAAGCGGGGTTGCTGGGATTTGCAAAGTGAAAGCAAGGACAATTCTTGCGGAAAGTGTTCCAATTGGGCCTGCAATCATCAGGATGGGTAATCGAGTTCCGCACAGGGCGACAATTCCACCGCCAACAATACGATATACCATGGAAATCTCAATATTAAACAAGGTATGAATACCCAGCATAAACGACAGGGAACTAGCTAGAAATCCAGCTATAAAGTATCGCTTAAACCCGAAGATAGCACAAATAGCAATCGCTATCGGTGCAGATAATTGGAATTCGCTCCCTGGAATTCCAGTTGGTATTTTGAATGAACCACTTACAAGGATAAATGAGGCAATTAAACTCGTTTCAACGAGTCGGTATGTTTTTTTGTTCAACGAAACAGTCTCCTTCTATTCCTATAAATACAGCAAATAAGGCGCAAAGAATCATGCATTTTGCATTCCTTTTTCCTCCTTTCATAAAATTCCTTGAGAATGCATACATTGTATGTTAACCTAAAACCTATAAGGTTGACAATGAAAAGAGGTGAATAAATGTCAGGTTATTTTGTTACGGGTACAGGGACTGATATCGGTAAGACCGTTGTTACGTCACTTCTAGTAGAATATTTAAATGTGGGGCATCGAACCTATTTTCCGTACAAGCCAATTCAAACCGGGGCATATGAAGTGGATGGGGAATATGTGGCGCCAGACCCAGAAGTGTATAAGCTCTCCATGGAAGGGGCTTTACGTGATAAATGTTATACATACTTATTAAAGACAGCGAGCTCTCCACATTTTGCGGCAGCGAGGGAAAATATTATATTCGATTTATCAATGATCCATCGTGATATTAACGCGATTAAAGAGAGCAATGATGGGATTATTGTTGAAGGCGCAGGTGGGCTATATGTTCCGATTACTGAAGATGGATATTGTATGATCGACTTGATGAAAGATCTTCTTTTACCCGTTATTTTAGTAGGGGAGGCCGGGTTAGGGACGATTAACCATACTGTTTTATCCATTAAAGCGCTTCAAGCGAATGACATTCCGATCGCGGGCGTTATTGTAAATGGAACAAATCAGGAAAATGAAATGCTTGAAAAAGACAATATCAAAATGATTGAACGATTAACGAATATACAAGTCATTGGTACCATTCCTTTTGTACAAAATATTGAATCGCTACTGAAGGATAAGGAACAACGAAAATCACTAACAGCAAGTTGGAATGATCAAATGATCCGCAATCATGCGAAATAAGGGAGGAATAAAAATGAATGCTGACGAGTTATTAGAAGCAAGCAAACAACATATGTGGTTACCTTTTACACAAATGAGTGATTATGAACAAGATCCGCTGATTATTGAAAGTGGGGAAGGGGTACGAGTCAAGGATACTGAAGGAAAGGAATATCTTGATGCGTATTCATCATTATGGCTGAATGTACATGGACATCGAAAAAAGGAAATTGATGATGCTATTAAAGATCAGTTAGATAAGATCGCCCACTCTACCTTGCTTGGAGCAGCAAATGTTCCTGCTATTTTACTAGCGAAGAAACTTGTCGATCTGGCACCTGAACGGTTAACCCGCGCATTTTATTCAGATAGTGGCGCCACATCGGTTGAAATTTCGATAAAAATGGCTTATCAATATTGGAAAAATATTGGTGAACCAGATAAAAATAAATTTGTTACTTTACGTAATGGCTATCATGGAGATACAGTAGGAACGATGAGTGTTGGTTCAATCGATGTTTTTCATCGTGTGTATGCATCCTTATTATTCGAAACAATCGTCGTTCCGAGTCCAAATGTGTATCGACATCCTTCCAATGATGAACAGATCATATGTAAGGAATCGCTTGCTGAATTAGAAGAGGTTTTTAAAAAACATCATAAAGAAATTGCTGGGATGACAGTCGAATCCATCATGCAAGGGGCTGGTGGGATGAATGTTATGCCAAAAGGGTATTTAAAAGGTGTGGAGAAATTATGTCGTACATACAATATTTTATTTATTGTTGATGAGGTTGCGACAGGATTTGGACGTACAGGTAAAATGTTTGCAGTTGAACATGAAGATGTTCAGCCAGATATGATGACACTTGCTAAAGGAATAACAGGCGGATATTTGCCGATTGCAGCAACATTAACAAGTGAGAAAGTTTATCAAGCTTTTTACGGTGATTTTAAAGAGGGGAAGACCTTTTATCATGGTCATTCCTATACAGGTAATCAATTAGGGTGTGCCGCAGCCTTAGCTAATTTAGAAATATTTAAAAAGGAAAATTTGGTCAAACAGGCAGAGGAGAAGTCAATCTGGCTAACAGAACAACTCAAAGAAATTGATTCTTTACGACATGTTGGAGATGTTCGCCAATTAGGGATGATGTGCGGGATCGAGCTCGTTAAAAATAAAGACACAAAGGAATCATTCTCTTTTGACGAACGAATTGGTTATAAAGCAACGTTAAAAATGCGTGAGTATGGTATGCTAACCCGACCACTTGGAGATGTCATTGTATTTATGCCACCTTTAGCGGCAACATATGATGAATTAACGGAGATGTTAGCGATCATAAGAAAAGGAATAGAAGAAACGACTGAATGAGCTTGAGATGTTCAAGATTAATTCACCAGCATTTTGCATGATTAGCAGTCAGATAGAGTGCAGATAAAAGTACCATATAAACTTTTGAGCATTAATAAAGTGCTCAGTCTTTATATGGTACTTTTATTTTCACGGTCTGTTTTGGACTGTAAAAAAGCATACACTTAAAAAGCTGCAACCAATAAAGGTTACAGCTTCATGATGATAAGTGAATGAATTTCATAATTACCCTAACCGTCTATATCACTTCGCTATGCAGTTGTAAATGCATCAATACAACTACTTGTTGGAGTGATATAGCTATAAATAGCGTTTATGAAATTCATTAATGTAACCCATTTAAAAATAACTCCCCTTTTCATTAAGATGGCGTTTAAGAAGCCGTTTCTCATTGAAATAATTCCAGAGGATGATGATTGCGAAAAAGAGGAGAAAGTAAGTTCCTTTTACATACCAGCCTAGAAAGCCATTCACGATTAAAAGGACAAGCATCACAGTGAGTGTTATGCCGTTCTTTTTCATAGCTGCTGAAATGCGTTCATCTGTCCATTCGCCCTTTTGTTTCGGGATCATCTTTCGTGTCGTCCATGATCCGAAACAGATCGAGCTAATAAAATAGGCCAGTACTAATAATAGAATATAAATAATCATGAATTCCTTCCTCTCTATTTGGATGTTTTTGCAGTCATGAGAAACACCTCCGAAGTGGGAGGTGTTTCCAGATCTAATCTTTATAATTCATTATCTTCAGAAAAAGGAGTCTGCTATCTTTAAAAGACTACATTTCATACTTGGTTTGTCTCCAATATTATATTATCGTTCATTTTAATTGCCATTCATTAAATTGCTAGCAAATTTCAAGCCGATTATTTAATCTTCCTTCGTAGATCTTGGTAACTGTTTCTAGATTATCATATTCTCTGATTTAGTTAAAGAAAAGGTTGGGGGACAGCCCCGAGTGAACCATCACAACAGGTCCATAATTTTAACACATTAGCGTAGCGGGGGACTGACCCCATTGTAAATTGACATTTATTATAGTTTGGCTTAACATATATTTAAACCGTCCAGACGGTACAGTAGAGGAGATGTGTTGTTGATGTCTAAGAAAATGGAGTTATTAAAGGCTGCTTCTCGGGTAGTTATAGCGGATGGTGTATACCGGTTAACGTTAGAGGCAGTCGCTGATGAGGCGGGTGTGAGTAAGGGGGGATTGCTCTATCATTATTCCACGAAAGATGAATTAATTAAAGCGATGAACATTTATGTCATTAAGCAATTTAGGGAATTTATGGACAACGAAATGGTCATGGGCTGTTCATATCATCAAGCTTATTTACGTGCCATATCAAAAAGTTTGAGGGATGATCATTATTTGAATGTCAGTACGAGTATGCTGGCGGCTATTTCTAATAACCAAAATATCTTAGCGTTATGGAGAGAGGAGTATCAGATCATCAAAGAGAATCTTTTCAAAGAAGATGTTCGGGAAGAATATACATTATTAATCCTAACGACTTGTGATGGCATTTGGTTCTCAAGGTTATTTGATCTGACACACATTGATACGAAAGAAGAGCAAAGGCTCATTACTTATTTACTTGATTTATTGGAGGACGACTAACCATGGCATATGGATTATTAGCACTTGCAATTATGATGGAAGTTATCGGATCCACGATGTTGAAAATGTCAGATGGATTCAGGAATAAACGACCGATTATTGGTGTTTTCGTCGGGTTTGGGCTTGCTTTTTATTTATTGTCATTAGTTCTATTAGAATTTCCACTAGGCTTTACGTATGCGGTATGGAGTGGGTTAGGAACTATACTTACCGTTGCAACCGGTGTTATTCTATTTAAGGAGAAAGTAAATAAACAAGGTTTTTTGGGGATCGGACTTTTACTTGTCGGTATTTTTCTATTAAACATAACCAAATAAAAGAGGTGAATCAACATGAAAAGTGGTTTATATTTACTGTTTGCAATTTTATTTGAAGTATGTGGCTCCACCATGCTGAATCTGTCAAATGGGTTCACGGATTTATGGCCTTCACTCGGCTCAATCATTAGTTTTATAGCTTCTTTTGCTTGTCTTGGTTTAGCACTGAACGGCATTCCTTTGTCGACAGCCTATGCTATTTGGTCAGGATTAGGAACGGCATTAACAGCCTGTATTGGGATTATTCTTTTCGGTGAAACAATCGGGACTTTAAAAATAATTGCACTCGCTTTTATTGTTATAGGTGTTGTCGTCTTAAATCAATCACATGATTATGATGATGACGAGAAGACGGCTCAAAAAGTTGTTCTTGATCCTCATTAAGATTTAATGCGGAGGTTTTGATTTGTCTACATTGTTGAAGTTTTT
>DATGSG010000005.1:0-14304 GCA_035302925.1 Virgibacillus sp.
AAGGGAGTAATAGAACAAACCATCCAGTATGTATCTTTCGTACATACTTATATAAAAATGGAATAAGAATGGCTAACAAAAAGGGAGAAATTGTAGCCCAATGTAAAAATGTCAAGTAAATTCCTCCTTCTAAAAGATCGATATAATGTCCGATATTAAATGAATATATGAGCATGACTTGCCGATTAAGAGTAGCGGATGGGACGATCCTTTTTTCAATTCTGCCGAATGTTAATACGTTTGCATGCTTTATTGTTTAGTGTTCCTAACATGCTTTAAAATACTTATGATTAATGAAATTCATTCTTGATATGTATGTATTTATAAACTCTCGCATCTTAATTAACTTCATAATACCGGTTTAGTGCAAAACCGATACAACATATAGTTTCGTTGAAAAATCTTAACTACATGCCGTATCGATGTTGCTGATTTTGGCAATTATGAAATTCATTTATTTATCAGTTTTAGACCTTTTATTTAACTGAATAGATAGTTCATCAAGTTGTGCTGGATGAACTTCATCTGGTGCATCGGTAAGTAAATCAGATGCTGATGCTGTTTTGGGGAACAGAATGACATCGCGTAGATTTGTCTTTCCAGCTAGCAACATCACGATTCGATCTAAACCTAGAGCAACTCCCCCATGTGGAGGTGCACCGTATTCAAGCGCTTCTAACAAGAAGCCAAATTGTTCCTCTGCCTCTTCTTTTGTAAAACCTAATACATCAAACATCTTTTCTTGTAATTCGCGTTGATAAATACGTAATGACCCTCCACCTAATTCATACCCGTTAAGAACAAGATCATAAGCATTTGCTGTCACTTTCCCAGGGTCTGTTCCCAATTTATCGATGTCAGATTCAATGGGCATGGTAAATGGGTGATGAGCTGCAAAATATCGTTCTAATGATTCATCATATTCAAGAAGTGGCCAGTCCACAACCCAGAGATAATTAAATGCATCTTCATCAATTAGTTTTAATTCTTTCCCTAATTTCAAACGAAGTGCACCAAGACTATCATAAACAACATTTGTCTTATCCGCCACAAATAATAATAAGTCCCCGTCTTTTGCATCAGCCCGCTCGCGTATTCCTGCTGTCTCTTCATCCGACAAAAATTTAGCGATGGGTCCTTTTACCGTATCCTCTTCTACTTTTAACCAAGCTAATCCTTTGGCCTCATAAATCTTAACGTATTCGGTTAAGGCATCAATATCTTTTCGAGAATAATTGGCTGCTTGCTTCTTTACATTTAACAAGCAAACATTACCTCCCTTTTCAACGGCACCTTTAAACACGTTAAAGGAGGAGTTTTCAACCAGATCTGATACATGAATTAATTCCATGGCAAATCGAGTATCCGGTTTATCTGTACCATAGCGTTTCATTGCATCTGTATAGCTTAGTCTCTCAAACGGCAATGAAACATTGATATTTTTAACTTCTGACATCAGTTTTTGCATCATTTTTTCAACCATCGCCATGATTTCATCACTTGTCATAAATGATGTTTCAATATCAATTTGCGTAAATTCCGGTTGGCGGTCAGCTCGTAAGTCCTCATCACGGAAACAGCGAGCAATTTGATAATACTTTTCAAAACCACCCATCATGATCAACTGTTTAAACAATTGTGGTGATTGTGGTAAGGCGTAAAACTCACCGGGATGAACACGACTTGGTACTAAATAATCGCGGGCACCTTCTGGTGTGCTTTTTGTCAAAATTGGCGTTTCCATATCTAAATAGCCATCTTCACTTAGAAAATTGCGAATGACCTGTGTTATTTGATGACGCAATTGGAATGTTTCTTGAAGTGGTTTCCTTCTAAGATCAAGATAACGGTATTTCAAGCGTAAGTCCTCAGATACACCATTATCCTCTTGAATAAGGAAGGGTGGGTTTTTAGCCTTATTTAAAATAACAATCTCGTTTGCCATGACTTCGATTGTCCCTGTTAGCATGGCTGGATTGACTGTTGCTTGATCTCGCTTTACAATACTTCCTTTTACTTCAACGACAAATTCACTGCGTACTTTATTGGCAATTGCTAATGCTTCAGGTGAGTAATCAGGGTTAAAAACTACTTGAACGATACCTGATTTATCACGTAAATCGATAAAAATCAGACCTCCGAGATCACGACGTTTATCTACCCACCCTTTTAGAACCACTGTGTCTTCCATATTCGCTTCGCCTAATGTTCCTGCTAATACACGTTCTACCATTTAATTTACTCCCCCTAGCTTTTCTTTCATCACATCGACAAGCTCATTAATCGGTACTTCTACTTGGTCACCTGTATCCATCGATCTCACATTGATAATGTTATTAGTCAGTTCATTCTCACCTAAAACAAGGACATAACGAGCATGTACACGGTCAGCAGCTTTAAATTGCGCCTTTATCTTTCGTCCTTGATAATCCTTATCAACTTGGATCCCGTGCATTCTTAATTCATGTACGAGCCGAACAGCTTCTACTTCTGCTTCGTCTCCGATCGCTACGAAAAAGCAATCAAGATCATCCTGAATCGGTAATTCAATTCCTTCGGCTTCTAACGCCATTAGCAAACGTTCAATTCCCATACCGAAGCCAATCCCAGGTGTATCTGGTCCGCCTAGATCTTCCGTTAATCCGTTGTAGCGCCCGCCACCTAATAATGTCGTAATGGCCCCAAATCCTTCTGCTTCACTCATTATTTCAAATGCTGTGTGATTATAATAATCCAATCCTCGCACAAGATTCGGATCAATCACATAGGGAATATCCATCAGGTCTAGATATTTTTTTACTTTATCAAAATATAAAGTCGACTCCTCATTCAGGTGCGATAAAATCGATGGGGCAGCTTCCATTGCTGGATGATCCATATCTCGTTTACAATCTAGGATTCGCAACGGATTTTGATCCAGGCGCATTTGACAATCACTACAAAATGAATCGATATGTGGTGAAAAATGAGACACGAGCGCTTCACGATGGCTCTCACGACTCGCTTGATCGCCTAGACTATTAAGGACAAGCTTGATTGATTTTAAGCCAAGTTCTTGATAACAAGTCATCGCAAGGGCGATGACTTCCGCATCGATCGCAGGATCAGAACTACCTAACACTTCCACCCCAAATTGGTGTAACTGTCGCATCCGCCCCTGCTGAGGTCGTTCATAGCGAAACATTTCTGCAAAATAATATAATTTAGTTGGTTGAATCGGTGAACCATATAATTTATTTTGTACAAAAGCACGGACAACACCAGCTGTACCTTCAGGACGGAGTGTTAAACTTCTACCGCCACGATCGGGAAATGTGTACATTTCCTTTTGGACAATATCAGTTGTTTCTCCGACACCACGTTGGAATACTTCCGTATGTTCGAACATCGGTGTACGAATTTCTTTAAAATTAAACCGGTCACATGTTTCTTTCATTGCCTGTTCAACATATTGCCATTTCTTAGTATCCTTTGGTAAAATATCGACCGTTCCACGTGCAGCCTTTAGATTCATTATGGTCCCTCCTAGTGAACTTTACATCTGTTAATGAATTTCATAATCCCTATTTATATCTATATCACTTCTATACATAGCTGGTTACGGTAATTATGAAATTCATTCATATTACTTCAAAATTATAATTATGTAAAACAAAAAAACTCCTATCCCTATGAAATAAGGGACGAGAGTTACCCGCGTTGCCACCCTAGTTGATGCGCTATAATACACATCCACTTTCACAGTTAACGCCTGCAAAACGTCTATACTCTTTTCATATAAGTACAGATCCTCTAGATTGTCTTTCATTAGATTTTCATATGAAAATGTTCTCAGCCAAAGCCATTTTCTTTCTGTAATAGAAATGATCTAATTACTGTATCTATCAGCGGTCAGTATAGTAAATTAAATAGTGTAAGGATTAGATGATCGATCATCCGATCTTGTTTATATTGTTGAATGTATTTAATAGTAAGGTTTACCTGTACCATTGTCAAGTACGAGTTATCTTCTTTCTCAGTATGTTTACTTCTCCGATTGATATACCAAACTCTTTTGCAATTTCTAATGCATTGTATTTGTTCTCTAGCTCCATAAATAAATGATAATCAACCGTAAAGATGGACTGATCAATCGTTGGATCGTGCTGTTTGTCATGTAAACGGATATCGGATCGCCTCCCTCTATCCGACTATCATTACCTAATCAGTCCTTTTTATGTTTGATACCCTACTTTTTTTAAATAAAGACGATCTATCGTTTATAGAGGATGACTTTATTGTACAGGAAAGAGGAATCATGCGATTTAAAAAAGCTAAAATAAGAGAGGGCAAATCTGTCTATTTATGTTAATATTATTCTTTCGTATCAATGATTAAAGTTACCGGCCCTACATTCGTTAATTGAACATCCATCATTTCGCCAAATTCACCTGTTTCAACATGGATGTCCATCGCCGCGATCTGTTTATTAAATTCCTTATATAATTCGTCCGCAATATCAGGTTTAGCAGCTTTCACAAAACTAGGTCGCCTTCCTTTACGAGTATCCCCGTATAAAGTAAATTGGGAAATCGATAAAATACTTCCACCGATATCTTGTAAAGATAAATTCATCTTCTCATTTTCATCTTCAAAGATACGGAGATGAATGATTTTACGTACAAGATAAGCAACATCTTCGACTGTATCGTCATGTGTTACCCCAAGTAAGACGACTAATCCATTGTCAATGGAACCTATTTGATCTCCATCAACCGTAACATGGGCATTCTTCGCCCGTTGTATCACTGCCTTCATTCTTTACATCCTCCTTAATGCAATGTTCGAGTGACCGTGTAAACGTCCTTTATTTGTTTTATTCGTTCTACAATTCTTTGTAAATGCGCCGTATCATTAATCAGTAATGTAATATTTATGATTGCGATCTTATTTCGATCTGTTCGTCCATTCACTTGGCTAATATTTGTTTTCATCTCGTTCACTGCTTGCAAGACATCATTTAATAATCCGCGGCGATCAAACCCAGAAACTTCTAGGTCTAAATGATATTGTTTAGTGTCTGTTACGTCGTCCTTCCACTCTACTTTTAGATGACGTTTTGTCGCTTCGTCGGACAGTATATTCGGACAATCTGCCCGATGAACAGATACACCTCTTCCTTTTGTAATGTATCCGACAATGGCATCTCCTGGAACCGGATTGCAACATTTTGATAAGCGAATGAGTAAATTATCAATCCCCTCGATCTCTACTCCAGAATCACCTTTTTTAGAAGCGCTTTTCCGATCTTTTCCATCTGTTTTTAATTCTTCAAGTGTTGTCGATAATTCTTGATTTTTCAGTCGTTTTCTTCTTATGTTTTCAGTTAATTTCGTAGCGATCGATGCAGCAGTAATACCTTGATAACCAACTGCAGCATACATATCTTCCTCACTTACAAAGTTGAACTTCTCCAGAATACGTTTGATATTGTCCAGGGTAATCACTTCTTTTGGCTCAATATCAAATGCTCTAATTTCCTTGTCAACGAGTTCTTTACCTTTAGCGATATTTTCTTCACGACGTTGTTTTTTAAAGAATTGTCTGATTTTATTTTTAGCTTGGGATGTTTGAGTGATCTTTAACCAGTCTTGTGATGGCCCATAAGAGTGTTCTGATGTCATCACTTCAATGATATCGCCATTTTTCAACTTGTAATCAAGTGGTTCCATTTTCCCATTTATCTTCGAACCAACCGTCCGATTGCCTATCTCTGTATGGATTCGATAAGCAAAATCTAGTGGAATTGAACCCGATGGCAATTCGATGACATCTCCTTTTGGCGTAAATACATAAACCATGTCAGAAAACAAATCAACTTTAAGTGATTCGATAAACTCCTCCGCATCATGAGATTCTGTTTGCCAGTCAAGAATTTCTCTGAACCAGGATAATTTTTTCTCAAATGATTTATCGTCTTTATTTAATTGACGTCCTTCTTTATAAGCCCAATGTGCCGCAATCCCATACTCTGCAATTTCATGCATTTCTTTTGTACGAATTTGAACTTCAAGCGGATCCCCCTTAGGACCAATTACAGTTGTATGTAAGGATTGGTATAAGTTCGGTTTTGGCATGGCAATATAATCTTTAAATCGACCAGGCATTGGCTTCCAGCATGTATGAATAATTCCTAAAACGGCATAACAATCTTTAATACTGTTAACAATAATCCGGACTGCTAACAAATCGTATATTTCATTAAATTGAACATCTTGTTTCTCCATTTTCCGATAAATACTATATAGATGTTTCGGTCTTCCTGAAATATCGGATTGGATATTAACTTCGTCTAACTGCTCGGTTACTTTATTCATGACATCTTCAATATATGTTTCTCGTTGATCTCTTTTTTGTTTCATGAGCTCGACGATTCGGTAATATTGTTGCGGATTTAAATAACGTAGCGCAGTATCTTCCAACTCCCATTTAATGGTCGAAATTCCAAGTCGATGTGCCAATGGTGCAAAAATTTCTAATGTTTCATTCGAAATTCTCCGTTGTTTCTCGACGGGTAAAAATTTTAGCGTACGCATATTATGGAGACGATCTGCTAGCTTGATTAAAATAACACGAATATCTCGCGCCATTGCGACAAACATTTTTCGATGATTTTCGGCTTGTAAAGCTTCTTTTGATTTATATTTAATCTTACCTAATTTAGTTACGCCATCGACAAGCATTGCTACCTCGGGATTAAAAGCTTCTTCGATCGTCTCTATTGTTTCTTCCGTGTCTTCTGCAACATCATGCAGAAATCCACCTGCGATTGTTTCAGGATCCATTTCTAGCTCAACTAAGATACCAGCAACTTGAACGGGGTGGATAATATAAGGCTCTCCTGACTTTCGATATTGTTCACCATGTGCACGCTCCGCGAACTCATATGCACGACGAATAAAAGCAACATCATCTTCAGATAGATAGAGGCGAGCCTGTTCCATAATTTCTTCAATTGTAATGTTTTCGCCTTTTGCCATGTAATCACCTTTTATTCGTTATATGTAAATCTATTTATTGATAGAGTTTATCATCATCACTGTAATTTTTCCATGAAAAAGTTGCTACAACCCTTTTAAGGATAATTAATGAAATTCATTCAAATAGATAAGAATAGGTCTGACATGCAATTACACACCTGCCAGACCTGACTTCCAAACATATGCTTAAAATTTAGTAACGCATTAACGTCAATACATCGTATCCTTCTAATTTGTCTAAACCATTTAGATAAGAAAGCTCGATAAAGAATGCGCAGCCGACAACTATTCCACCTAACTCTTCAACTAAGTTAATCGTTGCTTCAATTGTACCACCTGTCGCTAATAGATCATCGGTAATGAGAACACGTTGACCTGGCTTGACAGCGTCCTTATGGATGGTTAACACATTTTCCCCATACTCGAGACCATATTTAACTTTAATTACTTCGCGAGGGAGTTTTCCTTCTTTTCTAACCGGTACAAACCCCGTTTCTAACGCATAAGCTACGGGACAACCAATGATAAATCCTCTTGCTTCTGGTCCAACAATGATATCTACTTCTTTATCTTGTGCGTATTCAACTACCTCGTCAATCGCTTGCTTAAAAGCCTTACCATTATCCATTAATGGTGTAATATCCTTAAATTCAATGCCTTCTTTAGGCCAATTCTCAACAATTTTGATGTATTTTTTATAATCCATAAACTTCTTCCTCCCTGGGATTGTCAGTGATCCCTTTGCACTTTGCAAACCAGCTTTTCAAAGACTCATAATTTGAATAATAAAGCTTCTTTTCGATATCGCCTTGCTTTATTCGTGCTTGATAGACAGCTGATTCTTGTAAATCTCTCTTTACAGGGTCTGGCGCCATCTGAATAACCCCATTCTCTATCTTAACAAATTCTAATTCTAAAAACACCTTTGCTATAAAAACAACCGTTTCTTTCGTCCATTTCTTCTCGCTCATAATAGCATTCAACTCTTTATTTAAGTCTAGTTTTTTACGACGATACACTAAGCCATAGAACCACTTAAACTCGTCTCTTGTTGGAAATGCTGTTAAATATGTACTGTTTTCAACATAAAAACAGACATGAATATTTAACGGATTTGTCGCTTTTATAATTTCCTGTAATAATGTTAAATTTGTAGGTAAATCATAAATAAACAATGATTCCGTTTCTTCAAGTGTCGTGATGTCTGTATCATACGTAATTTGTTTGATGTGCTCGCCAAACTCGTTTATTTCTTCTGGATTCTGTTCACGAATGATTATCTGATTGGTTGTTATTGTCGTAAACGGGCTCATGTCAATATTCCTTTTCCCGCGATGATCAAATAATTGCCATTCTGCAATTTTCATATCCCTCATAATAATTTGCGGTTTCCGAACACCATTCCACTCATTAATCCCTAGCTCCCCTACTATCTCTACTGGTGTATGAGGTGTGATGTGCGGAAATAGATGGCCCATACTAAATCCAATTCCTTCTAGTTCAGCGTCATCAACCTTAAACTGGAGTTTCAGATGGTTCTTTAAATTACCAATCTGTCTCGTTTCAGTAGGAATGTCTTGAATATGAAAAATTGGCTTTGGATTGGACATGCCAAAAGGTGCCAATCGTCCAATTTGATTAATTAAATCTTCATTGATATCAGCGATGGATAATTTTTTATTTACCTCTATAGCTGGCTTAAAATCATCAGCAGTGAGCTCTGCTTTAATAATTTTATTTAATTCAGCCTGAAGGTCTCCAATGTTTTCAATCGGTAATGTCATCCCGGCAGCTTGTGAGTGACCACCAAAACGGGTAAATAAAGATTTTACTTTCATACAACTTTCGAAAAAGTTAAAAGCGGGAATACTGCGTGCCGATCCTTTAACCTCTCCCGTTTCCTCTTTAATACGTAACACAATTGCCGGCCGGTCATATTTACGAACGAGTCTTGAGGCAACAATCCCCAATACCCCCTCATTCCAGTCTTGCTTGGCAACGATAATCACAGATTCTTCGTCTTCAACAGAAACCATCGCTTCAGCCTCATGAATGATTTCGTTCACGATTTGTTGACGTTCCTGATTAATGGATTCAACCCGATCCGTAATCTCTTCCGCTTCTTCCTGACTTTCCGTTAGTAATAACTCTACTGCTAAACGCGCATCTTGCAGGCGACCAACAGCATTTAATCGCGGACCAATCGCGAATCCTACATCATCTTCAATCAGGTCATCGGTTATCCCACAAACTTTCTTTAATGCCCTTAATCCCATGTTTTTTGTCGTCGTCAATTGTTGCAAACCAAAATGAGCTAATATTCGATTCTCATCAATCAACGGTACTAGGTCAGCAATGGTGCCAATTGCAACGAGGTCTAATAAATGCTCTGGAAAATAACCTAATAATATTTCAGAAAATTTTAATGCAACACCAACACCTGCCAGTTCATGAAACGCATATTCTGGCGAGCATTTTGGATTAATAATGGCATAAGCGTCTGGTAATTCATCTTGCAGTTCGTGGTGATCTGTAATAATTAGATCAATGCCTAGCTCTTTCGCTATCAATGCTTCATGTATAGATGCAATACCTGTATCAACGGTAATAATGACATGAACATCGTTCTCAGCAGCCAATCTAAATGCTGCTTCATTAGGCCCGTAGCCTTCCGTAAAGCGGTTTGGTATATAAAAATCACAATGAGCACCTAGCTCGATTAATGTTTTCATAAGTAACGCTGTTGAAGAGACGCCATCCGCATCATAATCTCCATAAACGAGGATTTTCTCTTCCTTAGATATTGCTTCATGTACACGCTTAGAAGCTTTTTCAATCATTGTTAAATGATGTGGACTATGTAATCTACTCATATCTGGGAATAAAAAGTCATTCACGGCCTCTTCCGTTACGATGTTTCTTTGGACTAATAATTCCTTCGTAATCGAGGATAAATCTTTCCCAGCCTCCAAATCTTCCAATGATGGTTTGTTTTCATCATGTAAAACATTCCACTTCGCCTTGCTTGCTAACATCTACTCACCCCTATATCAATTACTATTATACAGCATAAATCGAAGGCTACAATTTTGTTAGCTTTTGTTTTACTTTTTTGTTGTTTCCGATGACAGATCAGGTGACTTTTTATCACCTTTGATAGCGTCTGCGGCATCAATCCCATGTTTGCTTAATAAATCCTCTAACTTTTTATTCCTTATCTGTAATGATTTGTTTTCCCGTTTTAAACGGAAGTATCTAAGACTACTTGCCATAGCTGTGATGACACCACCCATTAATACTGAAAACAGGATGACTAATATCAGGGGAGAGTGTCCTTGCCAAAATAAATAGTTCACATTCACAGCATCGACATTTGAAACCGCAAAGACAGATACAATGATAAGCACGATAATACTTAAAATCACATAGGTTTGACCTTTCATACATCATTCTCCTTTATAATACAGTTCTTCTATATAAGTTACCCCAAATAGGATGTCGATAAGCAGTTATTCCTTAAAATAAGATAAACCCTTGCGTTTGCTTATGTGCAAGGGTTTATTGTTATCGTTTATTTTCATCAATTAAACTTGCGGACCTTCAACCCGTTCCTTTTTAGTAAAATCGAGTGGTTTTTCTTTAATGCTTTTACCACGCCAGACTAACCATAATTGGGATGCAAGGAACAGTGATGAATAGGTTCCGAAAACTAAACCAACAATCAAGGCAATGGCAAAGCCTGATATCGATTGGGATCCTAAAATCAAGAATGATAAAACAGCAATCATGGTCGTAAGTGCTGTATTCATACTTCTTGTAAAGGTTTGGATTAAACTGCGATTAATAATAAGCGCTAACTTATCAAAGGAGCTAACCTTTTTCTCGATTCGTATATTTTCTCGAATTCGGTCAAAAACAACGATCGTATTATTAATCGAATACCCGATGATCGTCAAGATTGCTGCGATGATTGTAACATCAAATTCAATTCGAGTGATACTAAACACAACGAGCATGAAAAACACATCATGTAACAGGGCTAATATTGTTGTAATAGCAAAGTAAAATTCAAATCTAAATGTGACATAAACAATCATTGCTAATGATGCTATTGCTAAAGCCTTGATCGCATTCTTTACAAGTTCCTGACCTACGATAGGTGACACAACACTTACACTTGGATCATGCCCATACTTATCATCAAAATAAGTTTTGATTTCATCTATTTTCTCTTCTTTAAGTATCGTTTCATAACGCGTGACAGCTATCTCATCATTCTCACCTGATATGACAATTGAATTTGCTACAAGATCAAGCTCTTCTAAGCCTTCCTCGATCTCTTCAGCTGTTAATTTATTATCAGCATCAGATAAAATCTCTATTCTCGAACCACTCGTAAAATCAATTCCAGGATTTAACTGGAAAATGAGAATGGAAGCAGCACCTAGAATAATTAAAATAATGGAACCCATAAAGAACTTCTTCCGATGTTTGACAATATTGAGTTCACGATTAAATAATCGTGGCTCTTCTATCGTCGTATCTGTAAGATCTTTAATCGATTCCTTCTTAACACCAAACCAGCCTTTTCGTTTCGATAAAAAGCCACTATCTATCCAAAATCCTAATAACAGTCTCGTTCCGAACACTGACGTTATGAAACTGATAAAAATACTCACAATAAGCATTGTCGCAAAGCCTTTGATTGAGCTTGTACCAAAACTAAATAAGACAACAGCAGCTATTAATGTTGTAATATTCGCATCAATAATTGTACGTAGGGAGTTTTTAGTACCCGCTGCGAAAGCAGATTTCACCGATTTACCTAATCGTAACTCCTCTTTAATTCGCTCAAAGGTGATGACATTTGCGTCAACAGCCATCCCAACCCCTAAAATTAAGGCTGCAATTCCTGGTAATGTTAATACTCCATTTAATAAATTAAATACGAGTAAGATTAAAAAGACATAGATCGCGAGATTAATCGATGCGATAAATCCTGGAAAGCGATAATAGACAATCATAAACATAAAGATTATGCTGACACCAATAAATCCTGCAAAAACCGTTTGTTTTAATGCCTGCTCACCAAATTGAGCACCGACTGATGTCGAATAGAGCTCTTCCATATGTACAGGAAGTGATCCAGCATTAATAACATCAGCTAAACGCTGTGCCTCTTCAATGGTAAAATCTCCTGTTATTTGTACACTTGCTGTATTTAATGTCTCCGAAACGCGTGGTGCAGAGATATATTTGGTTTCTTCCTTTTCCGCTTCTGCTGCAAATGAATCGCCTTCTTGAAAGTCCATCCAAATGACCAATAAGTTATCTGGTGCTCCCATATCTTTTATGGTCGTTGTCACTTCACCAAACTTCTCAGCACTTTTCAGTCCAAGTGTAACCATAGGTGTATTTGATTGGGGATCAAAGTCCTGTTTTGCACTACCTTCTTTAATATCGCTCCCATCTAGATGTTCTTGATCATTTACATCCCGGAAGGATAGTCGCGCAGAAGTGGCTAACATGTCACGGGCTTCCGCTTGATCTTCAACACCTGCGAGCTGAACACGAATTCGGTCTTCACCTTCAATATCAATATTCGCTTCACTAATACCGAGTCTGTCCACTCGATCCCTTAACGTTTGCACGGTTGCTTCCAATAATTCTTTATTTACCTTTTGATCTTCAGCTATTGGCTCTACTTCGTAAAGGACTTCAAATCCCCCTTGAAGATCCAGGCCTAAATTTATGTTTTTACTAATTCCTGTTACGGTTGTGCCGATCGTTCCAGCAAATAATAAAACGATCAACACAAAGGCTACAATTTTACCTCTGTTTTTCATTCGCCAACTGCCTCCCTTAATCTTTGGGGTCACACATTCATAATAAAGCGCTCGCTACTCCTTCTTATTCCCTTCGGTTAGAGCGGCAATAGAAGCCATTAAGTCATCATCTTCTTTGTATACATCCAATGTTAAAAAACTCATATATACACTTCCATCAAGATGCAAAATGTCCTGCACAACTTCATACAATCGTTTTCTTGGATTCCCTTTCCAAACCTTTTCTTCTAAACATGTCCATATATCTTGTACGGATACGCGTGAATACCCTGCTAACATGAATTCATAAGCTTTACTTTCTAATGCAGGTGTAATCATGGATTCCCATTCTTTTACTGGTTGCTCTATATCCATTATTGTTCCTCCCCTATTTGATTAGAAATTAAAGAGTGATCGTTCTTGTCATGCTTGGCCCACCTCATTGCATATATATCTATATAGCATTGTAGTTCACATTTTAATTCATGAGAAGGCAGGTCCATAATAATGACCAAACAAACATTTTTACAAGGAACACTAATCTTAATAGTAGCTGGTATGATAACGCGTTTTTTGGGATTTATAAACAGAATAGTCGTTGCTCGCATGATGGGTGAAGAAGGCGTTGGTCTTTATATGATGGCCCTTCCTACACTTTTTCTAGCCATTACCTTAACACAATTAGGCTTACCTGTTGCCATTTCCAAACGGGTGGCCGAAGCTGAGGCCAATGGTGACCAAACAAGAGTGAAATCCATTTTAGTTGTTTCTCTGATCATCACTGCCATAACAAGTGTCGTTTTTACAATTGCGTTGATCATGACAGCACCATTTATTGCTACGACATTATTAACAGATGATCGAACACTTCTACCATTATTAGTGATTAGCCCAATCATACCAATCGTTGCTATATCCTCCGTGTTAAAAGGTTATTTCCAAGGGAAACAAAATATGAAACCTCAGAGTTATGCACAAGTAATTGAACAAATTATCCGGATTACATGTGTAGCATTTTTCATAAAACTTTTACTTCCCTATGGTGTCGAATTTGCCGCGGCAGGCGCTATGGTCAGTGTGATCATTGGCGAATTCTTTTCACTATTATTCATGATCCGCCTATTTAAACGTAAAAAGTCAATCAAAATCAGATCACGTTTTTTCTCTTATTTAAAGTCTGGAAAAGATACGATAAAAGAGTTGGTTTCCATTGCTTTACCGAGTACAGGTAGTCGACTAATCGGTTCCTTTTCAAACTTTTTAGAACCCATTTTAGTAGCGCAGAGTTTAGCAATTGCAGGTGTTTCTAACACGTTAGCTACGAAGCAATATGGTGAGTTGACTGGTTATGTACTTCCTTTATTATTTTTACCTACATTTATAACCAATTCATTATCCATTGCTCTAATCCCGTCAATTTCTGAGGCTGAAGCACAATCAAATAAGCAACTCACACACTA
>DATGSG010000006.1:0-22826 GCA_035302925.1 Virgibacillus sp.
AAATAAATCCATTACATAGTAAGTGAGCAACTGTTTAATAAGCTAATATCGATTTAATCAAGCAAAACATTCAGTAGGTGAAAGCAATGCCTACTGAATGTTTTTATCTATATATGGATAAATACCCCATATTCAAACCAACCGTTCCATCCTCATTTGAGAACACGCATTCCACTTCTATCCTTTAATCGGTGCGAGAGAAATAAAATAATACTATGAATATTTTCTCCATTGTGATAATGTAATTCATATGTCGACCATAATTATTTCAGGTAGACGATGGAGGGGGGAGAGTATATGAAAAAGAAATGGACACCATTAAATTTAACTTTAGGTAGCTTATTTGTAGCACTTACAGCAATTGGCGCGAACATCACTACCATTGCGCCCTTTTTGGTCGTTGGAGGTGTCCCGATAACATTACAAACATTTTTTGCGATATTGGCGGGACTTGTTCTTGGAAGTCGACTAGGTGCTTTCTCGATGTTTGTTTATATGATGCTCGGACTAGCAGGCGTACCAATCTTTGCTCAATTTAAAGGGGGTATTGCAACGTTATTTAGCCCTACCTTTGGATTTATTTTATCATTTATCTTAATAGCTTATGTGGCTGGTAAAATGATCGAAACGAGAAGGAGCCCGACAATGTATATAGCAGCTGCACTCGTAGCCATGTCTATTAATTTTATCTTTGGAGCGAACTGGATGTATGCTGCTTATGTTTTTTGGTTTGATGCACCTGAAGGCTTAACTTATAAGCTAGTGTGGTTATGGTTGATGGTTCCATTACCAAAAGATATCGCACTCGCTATCCTAGCTGGTGTATTTGCACACCGATTGGAACGAATGGGGATCACAAATATAAAGGTACCGAATCAACAGCACATCACAACATAATTTTTTAAGGAGGAATGAAATGATGAATTGGAATAAACTTGCAGCAGATGTCATCGATGGTTATGAAATTTCAGATCAGGAAGCTATGGCCATTTTAGAAAGCCCAGATGATGATATTTTAAGTCTTTTAGATGGGGCTTATGATATACGGAAAAAATATTACGGAAATAAAGTGAAGTTAAACATGATTATTAATACGAAAACAGGACTTTGCCCTGAGAATTGTGGGTATTGTGCCCAGTCGATTTATGCCAAAACCCCGATTGAAAAATATAAAATGATGGATAAAGAAACGATCATTTCCGGTGCAGAAAGTGCCCACAAATTAAACTCAGGTACATATTGTATTGTCGCAAGTGGTAGGGGCCCAACAAATCGTGAGCTCGATATTGTCACGACAGCTGTTAAAGAAATCAAAGGTAAATACGATTTAACTGTTTGTGCGTGTCTCGGTATATTAAAACCAGAGCAGGCTCAGAAGTTGAAAGAAGCTGGGGTTGATCGGTATAATCATAATATTAATACATCTAAGGATCATCATGAAAACATCACGACGAGCCATACATATGATGATCGCGTCTCTACGGTTCAAGAAGCAAAGAATGTTGGGATCTCTCCATGTTCAGGAGTTATCGTTGGTATGAAAGAAACATTGCTTGATGTCATTCAGATGGCTCGGGCATTGAAAGAATTGGATGCCGATTCAATACCAGTGAATTTCCTTCACGCGATGGATGGAACACCATTGGAAGGGACAGATGAGTTATCACCCCTCTATTGTCTAAAGGTACTCTCTTTGTTTCGTTACATCAATCCGACAAAAGAAATCCGCATATCTGGTGGGCGTGAAGTTAATTTAAGAAGTTTACAGCCACTGGGCTTATATGCAGCGAACTCTATCTTCATTGGTGATTATTTAACTACTGCTGGACAGGAAGGTACGAAAGATCACCAGATGCTTAAAGACCTTGGATTTGAAATTGATTATGAATCTGCAGGCGTATCCATATAATAAAATGAGGGGCATCTTGTGTGCCCCCAATACTACCATGATCAACAATCGATTTATTACATATGTATTGCAGTAAATATGTGGAGCCATTATAATAGAAACACTTTAATGGTTGCAGATAAAAATATAACATCCCCTAAACAAGAGATCCCACTAGCAACAATTTGCATATAAAAGTGATGCATGCCTCTACCATGTCATTCCCCACGGCTCGAGTTATAGATAACAAACTCTAGGAAGACGATAAAGAAGATGGGCATCAGATAAAAAAGGAAGATGAAAAGCTAAAGTCAACGTAATGTAGCTTCGTTCAATTGCTACTAATAAAGGAGAAACTGATATGTGTATGAAAAAAGAAGAATCCCATTGTGAACATAAAAAGAATACGGCGAATAAACGAGAGTTCCTTGATAATCCTGCAAGACGAGGAGATCTACCACCTGAAGAACTATTGAAAATCCTCCCTATTAAGCAAGCCGATACGATGGTAGATCTAGGGGCGGGTACAGGATACTTTTCAATTCCTTTCGCTAAAACCTTTGCTGAATTCGTTTATGCATTGGATAATGATGCTGGTATGTTAGATATTATTCGCATGAAAGCAACTGAAGAAAAGGTTGCGAATGTCGAGGCGATTAAAGGTCAGATTGATGATATCCCCTTACCAGACGATTCCGTAGACTTTGCACTTGCATCACTCGTTCTCCATGAAGTGAAAGACGTAGCACATGCATTGCAACAAATAAAACGGATACTTAAAAATGAAGGGTATTTCATGTGTATTGAATTAGAAAAACTAGATCATCCGTCTCACAATGCCCCGAGAATTTCATCTACAAAGATGGAACAAGAAATGGTGCGTGCAGGATTTAAGATAACCGAATTATTAAATCCAACAGATTCGATCTACATCATCATCGCAAGAAAATAAAATAGGGAAACTGGAATTTTAAAAGAGCCGAAAAACTTGGATACAATTAGAAGTTTCGGCTTTTTAAGGCCGTGGTATAACTTGGATGAATGGCGATTGATCGAGTCAAGTGAATTTGATGGTATACTGATCACATGGATCATGTATGTTAATGAATTTCATAATCCCTCTTTATAGCTGGTTATGGTAATTATGAAATTCATTCATGTAGGGGGAAAATAGGAATGTTAATGAACGATGAAAATCAAGCAATACGTGTACAAGAACCAAGTAAGGGGCGAATATTATGGCAATTAACGCGTCCACATACTTTAACAGCCTCATTTGTACCGGTTATCATTGGGACTGTATTAGCTATGTTTTATGTGCAAGTGACATTATCGATCTTCATAGCGATGTTGTCTGCCTGTTTATTGATTCAAATCGCAACCAATTTATTTAATGAATATTATGATTTTGTTCGTGGGCTTGATACCGAGGACTCGGTGGGAATCGGTGGGGCGATTGTTCGTCACGGGATGAAACCAAAAACCGTGCTACAGTTGGCACTTGGTTCCTATGGCATTGCCTTATTAATTGGAATATATATTTGTATGAATACGAGTTGGTGGTTAGCTGTAATTGGAGTGATTGGGATGGCTGTTGGCTATCTCTACACGGGTGGACCTTATCCAATCGCATATACACCGTTTGGCGAGCTCTTTGCGGGTGTATTCATGGGATCGCTTTTTATACTGATATCATTTTATATTCAGACGAATATGGTTAATCTAGAAAGTGTTTTACTATCAATCCCTGTTGCTATTCTTGTAGGGGCGATTAATCTCTCTAATAATATTCGGGATCTTGATGAAGATCGTAGGGGAGGCCGGAAAACACTTGCGATTTTATTAGGAACACAAAAGGCAGTTTATTTTCTAGCGGGCTCTTTTGTGATTGCTTATCTTTGGATAATCGGATTAGTGGTAGCTGGCAATCTAAGTCCGTGGATCCTACTTGTGTTTTTAAGTGTGCCGGTGCCGGTTCAAGCAATAAAAGGATTTATCAATCGGGATGACCCAACAAGCATGGCCGAAGCGATGAAAGCAACAGGAAAAACGAATACGATATTTGGTTTCCTCTTGGCGATCGGGTTATTTATTAGTTACTTTGTGTAGGAACGTATTTATTTGTTCACCGGCAGGAGGACATCCCCTGTTGGTGAGATTATTTCTGAAGTGGAGGGTGCTTGATAAAGATCATTAACATCATTCAGCAGGATACCGCATAGTCTAATCTATAATGGAAAGGTCTAGGAGGGATTAGACGCTTGATTAGAGCACTGCTAGATGGTCAACTGAATTGGCATCTTCCCCTTTTGTTCATTGTCGTTTGTATCGGGATCGCTTACTTTGTCTTCATGATCCGGAACCGCTTATTGATGCAAGATATAAAACCACTTCTTTTTTCATTAGGACTTCTCCTTTTATACTTGGCCATAGGAAGTCCGCTTCTATCAATAAGTTATTTATCGTTCAGCTTTCATATGATCCAAATGAGCTTTCTTTATTTTATTATACCTCCACTCCTTTTACTCGGTATTCCCCAACAACTATATAAAACCATTGTCAATAAAACGGTAATAAAAAAATACGATCTATCTTATCTATCACCCCATGCCAGTTTAATACTGTTTTCGGCTCTTTTTTTACTTTATCACCTCCCAGTTTTCTTATCGGTCATCTCACAACATACATTTTTCCAAACAGGATATATCGCGGTTTTATTTATCGTATCATTCCGGATGTGGTGGCCGTTGACATCCCCCGATGTAAAACAGCGCTTCACAGCATCAAAAAAGAAAAAGTATCTTATGCAAAGTAGTATGTACCTAATGCCTGCCTGTTTGCTGTTTATCATCAGCGCTTTATTGGCAGATATGGGCAATCCTTTTCTAGGGCAGATGGCTGCTCATCTATGTCTCCCAGCAGACAGTTCGATTCAAATTCTACCCCCACCGTTTAATACAAAATATGATCAAATGTTCGCTGGCATCATTATGATGGCCTTGCATAAAAGTAGTTTAATGGTCACCTCGAGCAGCAAATCAAATCATTCATAAACACCGTATTTACTTATCCGAATCTTCTAGAAAATGATCGAGCTTGTTCTATTCAGATGAAAGAAGCAATAAGATGGACTAAATAGGAACAGATGAGGTGAGCAAGATGGAGACAACTTACCTTTCGATTAGAGAAATGTATTGCTCGGCCTGTGCGACACGCATCGAGAAAGTCGTGTCTAGAATGGATGGCGTAATCCATATTACGGTGAATCTAGCAACGGAAACAGGTCGGGTTACTTTTCATGAAAAGAAGATAAGGGTCACAGAAATTATCGATAAAATAAAGGCGATCGGATTCGAAGCAACCATCGCGACTAAAGATCGTGATCAAACCGATAAAACGAAGGAAATCCAACGATTATGGCAGCGTTTCTTATGTTCTGCCATTCTGACTATCCCCTTAGCTTGGGCTATGCTAGCTCATTTCCAGTGGGCTACTTTTATTTATATACCTCCGATCTTTATGAATCCATTTTTCCAGTTTATCATCACGATCCCGATTCAATTTATCATCGGCTTTCCATTTTATGAACGGGCATGGAAAGCCATTCGGAACGGGAGCACGAATATGGATGTGTTAGTTGTTTTAAGTACAAGCGCAGCATTCTTTTACAGTCAATATGTGACGTTTACCATGCCCGATTTTTTATCTACGACAGAATCTGTTGTGTTGTATTATGAAACGAGTGCATTTATTATCACTTTTATCTTATTAGGGAGACTGTTAGAAACACAAACCAAATTGAAAACAACAGAAGCACTTGAAAAGCTCTATCAGATTCAAACGAAAACAGCCCATTTATATAAAAATGGAATTGATGTACCAGTCGCTGTGGAACAACTTGTCCCTGGTGATCAAATCCGCGTTAAACCTGGGGAAAAGGTACCGATTGATGGTCTAGTTATTGAGGGAATCTCCATGATTGATGAATCATTATTGACAGGTGAGAGTATTCCCGTCGAAAAAAATGTGGACACGCTCGTATATGCCGGAACGATCAATCAACAGAGTATGCTGAAAATAAAAGTGACAAAAAAGGAATCGGAAACCGTCTTATCCAATATCATTCATATTGTTGAGGATGCGCAACGTTCGAAAGCACCGATTCAACATATTGCGGATGAGATAACAAGCGTATTCGTTCCCATCGTTATCATGATCGCAGTTGTTACTTTTCTTTCGTGGTACTTTGTCTTTCAACCAGGTTATTTTAGTGGTGCATTAGGTAAGGTCATAGCCGTCTTGATAATCGCTTGCCCGTGTGCGCTCGGACTAGCAACACCAACGTCCATCATGGTTGGTAGTGGACGGGCTGCCGAATATGGCATTTTATTTAAAGAAGGTAGGTATTTAGAGAGGCTCGGAAAAAGCAACTACGTCTTATTAGATAAAACTGGAACAATCACCAAAGGGATTCCACAAGTGACCGATTTGTTCATTCATCAATGGAACCGAAAGAGTTTTATGGAATTAATCGGTGCGGTCGAACAAACTTCGCAACATCCTGTAGCAAAGGCTGTTTCAGATCGAGTAAAAACAGAGATCAATTGGTTGCCAGAAGCCCAACACGTCGAAAATATTCCCGGATACGGTGTGAAAGCTCAGGTGAATAAACGGGCGGTATTGATTGCGAATCGCGCTTATTATAAAGAGAATCATATTAAACTTCCCGGAGAGGCCCTTCAGCTGGAGGGGAAATATAAACGAGAAGGCAAGACGGTAATGATTGTCTCGATTGATCACCGTTTTGCGGGGGTGATTGCCGTCATTGATGAGATCAAGGAATCTTCGCGATCTGCCGTCTCACGATTAAAGAAAATGGGCCTGTCTACCATTCTATTAACAGGAGATCATCAACAAGCAGGGCTCGCCGTTGCTCATAAAATGGGGATCGATAAAGTCTATACAGAATGTACACCAAGCGATAAAGCGGCTATCGTTCGACAATTTCAAAAGGAAGGGCACCATGCGGTCATGGTAGGAGATGGGATTAATGACGCCCCAGCCCTTGCTGTTGCCCATGTAGGTGTGGCCATCGGGACAGGATCAGACATCGCCATTGAATCGGGAGATGTCACGATTATAACCGGGGATTTAAATCGATTGGTTACCGCCATGAATATCAGCAAAAAGACGATGACAAATATTAAACAAAATTTTATGTGGGCCTTTTTATATAATGTGGTGATGATCCCATTTGCTATGTTCGGCATCTTGGTGCCTTGGGTGGCAGGAGCAGCCATGGCCTTTAGTTCACTCTCCGTTGTCTTAAACGCCCTTCGATTAAAATGGGTAACCGTTTAATAATGAATGATTCGGATGAAAAAGGGAGGCAGAGATGGAAACAGAAACGATAAAAAATATATTGACCAATAGGATCCCATAGCATTAGTAGCAGGCGGTGCTCCCGAAGAGTGCCAGATGGTAGCGGGATAAATTTTGGAAGTGTTGGATCGTTTTCAATAATAAACGAAGGATTGTATTCACTAGGAATCGCTGGTAAACTATTTTTAATAGACGCATTAAAAAGGGGGGACAAGTTGTGAAGAAGTTGCTGATTGGTGTATCAGGTGTCATGATTATCGGTTTAATCCTGGCGATGATTCAGTATGAAACTCAATTTCAAACGACACCCTTAGAATTGAATCCGACAGAAAAACATCAATTGAATCAAGAACCGCCACAACCTGATCCCCTACAACCAATTCTTATAGATGATTCAATCGGTTATTCACTGCAAAATAATCAAGTCAATCTTACATATGATCAAGGGGGAAATTGGCTCCAAGTTCCGATTGAAAAATCAGACTTATTTAACGGAGAGTATCAAGGAAGCGAACAAGAACTCATTGATGATAGTTTTATACTGACGGAAGATAAACTCGGTTTCTTATATTTAGATGGGGAAGATACCGACATGAAACAAATTATCTTTATGTATTCGCTTGACCAAGGGGAGACTTGGGAAAAAACAATCGTGATGGATCAGATTCCTAGTCTGCGCTATCGTAAAGTGGCTTTCTTAGATGAAGATTTTGGTTACATCATTATTTCCGCAGATCGAACGATGTCACAAGAGTATTCAACTGTTTTTCTAACCCATGATGGGGGAGAGAGTTGGGAGGAAGCCAATCATTCCGAAGTGATGACATTAATCGCGGGTGGTGGATTTATTGATGAAGATACAGGGTTCTTATCTTATGGCACCATTAATCCCGAGGAGCCGACCCTTTATGTAACTCAAGATGGTGGGAAAAGTTGGGACGAATCGCAAGTATCGATGCCAGCAAAATATGATCACGTATTTGTGATTGCAGAGACACCTGTTAAAGAAGGGGATCATTTAGCGGTCCTCATCAATCAAGGTCCGAACGGAGATTATGAAGGTGGACAAGTGAAAGGGAAATTCATTTCAAAAGATAATGGATTAACATGGCAGTTTTTAGAGGAGTCGAATCCAAATGAAGAAGAGACGGATTAGCACTTGGGGTGCATTGTTATTTTTATTTGCACTCGGTAGTTTTAGTTTCCAAATGGGGTTTTTATATTTACAAGCAAACTTTCAAGTGGAATACATTGATAATCGGATCTTTTATATCATCAATATGATCTGTGTACTTTGTTTAGGAGTAGCCATCTATTTATTACTTGCTTTAACGGGTAAATGGAAGTGGATGATGGGCAGTTTATTCGCTATCTTGCTCGTCGTAAATGGAGTGCTACTCGTCGGGAGTAATCAAATGGTTAAACATACACTGAGCCTTGCGCCAAATTATAAACATATATTATCGATTAAACAAAATCTGGATAATGGGGAAGCTCAATATTACCGATCTTATTACGGTATTCTCGCACGTCCAAAGGAAAAACTAGCGGAAGAACCAACCGGTAGATTGAAGGTTGATTGGTTAGAAAATGATGTTGCCGTTGTGACGTACAAGACAGCCAATCAAACGATTCAACAATTCATTGGGACGTATGGAGATCGGGGAGATGGGTCATCTTATTATGAGGTTGGATCCGTCATTCGCGGTATATGGCAGGGGGAGAATGTTGAGGTGGTGACGGATCAAGAGGGAATTACGGTTATAGATCATGATCAGCAGGAGTTGTTTGAATGGGAGCAGATCAGGCAATATGGTACGCTGGCCATCGTTCTCATGGAGAGTAATGAAGCAGCATGGACGATTTCCTTAAATGAAAACTTCCAAATGGATTCTTCAGGTTCTGGTCCTCCGTCAGGCGGCATTCAATTGTATAAAGCGACAATGAAAGAAAACAAGCCCATTCCATTAACATATAAAGGGACGAATTGATCTATATTCGCCCCTTAGATGAAAGCTACACACGTTTGAGATGATTATGTTTAAAGTGTGTTGAATACTTTAATCCATAGCCAACCATTCGATCCATTCCGATATGAGCGGTCAGGATGATTCCGATGGCGATCAGCAGATCATAGGAAAGCCATAACCCCAATGCGACAACCCCGATCGAAACCATATACGTGTGAACTAAATTGTAAATAATGGCTCCACTTTTAGGGTTAAATAAATACCCGAAAATGGATAGATCAGGAGCGAATAATAAGAGCAAAAACAAAATCCAACTAAATTGAAAAGAATTATAAACATAAAGACAGAAGACGAAGACTGCCAATCCTTCTCCATATAATATTGCTTTATTCAAATGAACACCTCCTATAATGATTTTTATAAACCCTATTTATAGCAATACCACACCAACATGTAGTTGTATTGATTCGTTTACAACTACATACAGAAGTGACTTCGCTTGTTACGGTAATTATGAAATTCATTCAACGGATGAACTGCTTATGATCATACTATTATATAACTCCAGTAATATCCATACACTTTTGATGAAAATATAAAAAAGGGTTGGATAATTCTCACATCCATTCAGAAATATTATCAGCTCCTATAATAAGAGTTAGCCGTGGCATGTTGCCAAGCGAATGGTTTGGCTTGAATGAGTGAGGAAGTGTGCTGAACCGTCTTTCACATGCTATTTATATGGTTAAATAATTGAAGATATCCTTCGTAAGGGATAGTATAGGAGATGATTGATCAGGATTCGCATCACTGTCTAGTCTACCGTCTAGACGAATTTGCGTTATGTCTGACGAATAAAAAGGATTCGATAAAAAGAAGAATATATGGGGGAGAACAGACAATGACTTTTGAAACGACCGATTTATGTGATGAATTTTCAGATGAATTAGCAATTTGTAAAGAGGATTTTCAATCATACGGAAAGCGGAAAACGTTTTCTGGCCCAATTTCCACGGTGAAAGTATGGGAAGATAATGTGTTAGTAAAAAAGGCGTTGGAAACAATTCCAGCAGGTAATATTCTTGTAGTCGATGGTGGAGGTTCCAAAAACTGTGCGCTCTTAGGTGATCGTTTGGCAGGTATTGCGGTTGACCGTCAATTAGCTGGGATTATTGTTTACGGAAGAATCCGTGATACAGTTGATATATCGGGAATGGATGTCGGTGTACTTGCGTTAGGTAGTAACCCATTGAAAAGCATAAAGCAGGGTAAAGGAGAAACAGATATTCCTGTACATTTCGGTGAAGTGGATTGGAATCCTGGAGACTATGTCTATGCGGATGAAGATGGTATTATTATATCAAAGCGAGCTTTAGAATAAGGTAATTAAAAATCTGGATAGGTCCAAGGGGGCTTGGGAATAAACGCTTTGGGCCTATGATTCCTTTCAGTATGCCCCGTTCTCTTCTCTCAACCAGATATTGATCCACGTACAAAGGTAATGACAAAGGGATATAAGAACAAAAGATCCCGATATCAAACTAAAAAGTGACAAGCGGAAGCCATTCGGAAAGGAATAACAAGCGTGTATCTAACAATCGAGGAAACAGCCGAGTACTTAGAAATCGCACCAGCAAAAATAGAAACATTGATCATTCAGGAACGGATTCGTGTTGTTCATGATGGCGACCAATATTTGATTAATCGGGAGCAATTTAATCACCATTTAGAGGAAGTTGGAAAATATCGGGAGATGATCCAAGCTTATTTTGCGGAGCCGATTCCTGAAGATATCGATGTGAAAGATGAAGATTGATCATACGGATTATAATATAGAGGAGCTTGACTTATGGGAGAACAGTTTGAAAGACATGTTGATTCAACAGAAGATGTACTCGTCTATACGATAAAGGAAGAAATGGAATTACTGAAGTTTTTATTTGCTGCGATGTCACATCGCAGCCGAAATTCAGTAAAATCAATTTTGGGGCGTGGACAGGTGACGGTGGAAGATTATATTGTCACGCAATTTAATTACCCGCTGCACCCAGGCCAGACTGTTCAAATCTTGAAAAATAAAGCGGCTCTTAAGGAGAGTACCTTAATCGGAATCACGATTATGTATGAGGATAAAGATGTGCTTGTCCTGAAGAAAGATGCTGGTTTATTATCAGTCGCTACAGATAAAGAAAAGGAATTAACCGTCCATGCGCAATTGATGAATTATGTCCGGTTAAGTGGCCCGTTAAATAAGATCTATGTTGTCCATCGGCTTGATAAGGATACGTCCGGTGTAATGATGTTTGCTAAAAGTGAGCAGGTTAGACAAGCGTTACAACGATCTTGGCAGCAATCCGTGAAGGAACGGACATATATGGCTCTTGTAGAAGGTACCGTAAAGAAAGAGGCAGATACCATCAAATCTTGGTTACGTGAAACAAAAACCCGTGTTGTCTATTCGAGTTTTACGAAAGATGATGGAATGCGTGCTGTGACCCATTATAAAAAGGTTCAAGCAAATCCGAATTATTCCTTGTTGGAAGTAGAGCTGGAAACAGGCCGAAAAAACCAAATTCGTGTGCATATGAAAGATATCGGACATCCTGTTGTCGGAGATAAAAAGTATGGCTCCACTCAAAACGTCATTGGTCGATTGGGACTCCATGCAAAAGTATTAGCTTTTATCCATCCAACAACAAAAGAATTGATGCGTTTTGAAGCAGATGTCCCTTCATCTTTTTATAATAAATCACGGTTACAATGATAAATGGATAGTGGGTCACTAAGATCAGATTGTTTATTTGCCATATAAAAAGTTGTTCCGATCTTCAATCGATGATAAAGGTGCTTTTTGGATCGATCTTCCCATCCGGCCAACGGTTGTTTCAGCTTGTAATAGCGAGTTGATAATCGCTTCTTCGGTTGTGGCAATAGCAGCGCGAAATAGCTGACCCATGATAGGATGATCATCGCGAAGGGTGCGAACAGTCTCTGTTGATTGATTCATGTTCTGCTTCAATTTATTTGCCGTTGAGAAGGCAATGACGATATCACCGCTACCATGATCAATTTGACTACCTGTTCGACCTAAGCCAATCGGACAACGTTTGGCTAGTCTTTTTAATTGTCTCGAATCAAGTGGTGCATCGGTGGCGAGCACAATCATAATCGAGCCATCTGGTGGATTTACGTTCGTTTGTTGCCAATTTGCAAAGGTCGCTTCTTCGGGTTTTCCAAAGTTCGTTAATACGAGGCAGCCAACGGTATATGTTTCCTTTCCAAAAGAAACGACACGTGAAGCTGTTCCAATGCCACCTTTGTATCCAAAACAAACCATTCCTTTACCAGCTCCGACCGCGCCTTCCTTCGCTTGTGCAGTGGTAGCATTTCGAATGGCTTGGATGGCGTGATCAGGGGTAACAACTTGTCGCCGCATCGAATTTAAATAACTATCATTGCATTCGCCCACAACGATGTTAATCGAGCTTTCTGTATCCCCGATCCCTTCATTTTCAGAAAGCATATATGTTAGTGCGCCTTGCAATACAGGCCCAACACTAAAGGTATTCGTTAACATAATCGGGGATTCAATTAAGCCCAATTCATCAACTTGGATGAGCCCGCTTGTTTTACCGAAGCCGTTCATGACATAATTTGCTGCCGGAACCTTCTTCATAAACAGATCATCGGAATGTGGGAGAATAGCAGTTACGCCGGTACAAATCGTTTCTTGGTCATTTAGCTTTTTATAAAGCGTTTGATGACCAACTTTTACGCCATCAACGTCTGTGATACAGTTTTTTTGTCCTTTATTCATGTGCATGATATTTAACCCCCCGTAAAAAATAGACTCCTTCTTATTGTACAACAAGAATGAATTTAATAACTACCGTAACCAGCTATGCAGATATAGCTATAAATAGGGATTATGAAATTCATTAATATCCATAAATATAAAAAAACTTCTATTTTCCATGGCTTGTTCAAGAAAAAGACATCATTTTTAATGTTTTACGATAAAAGTAAGTGATTTTCATCAAATCTTCATAATCATCGTTTATGATAGAGTCTAGAAGCTTTAAAAGAGGAGGAAATGAGATGGCATCTGCTCAAGTACTAACATCGATAGCCATTATCGTGATGAGTTTTATAATTGGGCTGATGTTCTTTTATCTGACAAGTCCTCTTTCACATGTTGAAAGAAAACAACAGATTGAAGAGGTCATTTCGTTGCTGATCAATTTCGTTATCTTCATTTGGATTGGAAAGATTGTCGTTCGATTTTCGATATTTATTGAAGATCCATTAGCGATACTTGCCTATCCGAGCGATTCATCCGCTTTTTATGTGGCATCATTGCTCATTGTTGTGAACATTGTTTATAAAATGAAGCGACATCAATTTGATGCTGAATCGCTTATGAGGACATTTGTCCCCGTGTTTCTTGTCAGTTCCTTTGTTTATGAATTTATCGAGATGGTCTGGCAGGGAAATGTGTATTCTTGGCTTTATTTAGGATTGCTTATGGTCTTACTGCTCTTGTTTTTAGTCGGATCGAATCAATTATCGGAAACACGGATGAGTTATCTGCTGGTCCTAATTTGGACGACTGGACAATTGGTCTTAACATTTATCGAGCCTTTCGCAACTGTATTTGGCTTTATCATGACACAATGGTATTTAATTGGTTTGCTCGTGTTGTTTTCAGGGTTACTTATATATAATAGAAAGTGGGTGTCATAATGGGAGGTATAGAAGCAGATACAATGCTTGCGATTGGTATGCTTTTATCATTAGGTGCAGGGGCATTATCATTTTTGTCTCCGTGTGTGTTACCGATTTTTCCAGCATATTTATCGTATATTACAGGGGTTAGTGTTAAAGAATTACAAGGGAAGAAAAGTGGGCAAATTAGAAGTAAATTATTAAGCCATTCTATATTCTTTCTACTTGGGGTGTCTCTCGTATTTCTCAGTTTAGGGATTGGAGCGTCCTTTTTAGGACAATGGCTTCAGCGATTATTAAGCGGAGACTCGGCCCTACTTATCCAGCGAATTGCCGGAATCTTTATTATCTTCATGGGTCTCTTTATTGGTGGATGGATGAATCTGACGACCCTGATGAAGGAGAAAAGACTTCAATCTACAAAGCGTCCTGTTGGCTATCTTGGTACGTTTTTTGTAGGGATGGGATTTGCAGCCGGCTGGACACCATGTATTGGACCGATCTTTGGTTCGATCTTAATTTTAGCAGCGAGTAATCCAGGGCATGGGATTGTCTACACCATTATGTATGTCGTTGGCTTTGCGTTACCGTTCTTATTACTTACTTTCTTCATCGGATCAACAAGATGGATCGTTCGTCATAGTCAAGTTATTATGAAGTTTGGTGGAGTTGTTATGATTGTGATGGGGCTTATCCTATTTACAGGACAAATGCCACGGATAACTGAATTCTTACTTCGCTTAGTGCAAGATACATGGTTTGAGAAATTAGGGTAAGAGTGGGAGGATTGGGAATGAAAAAGGGAATCATAATTGCAGTAATTGTTGGAATGTTTGGGTGGGCGGTTTATGACTTTGCCATCAAATCAGACGATTCAAATGAAGCAGAACAAGATGAATATGTGATTGAAGATGAATCTGGTACGCCGCTAGCCGAGCCGGATGAACCACAAGAGGGTAATGATACGGAGACAGGTTTAGAGGCTGGAGATGTTGCACCAGATTTTGAATTGGAAACACTAGAGGGCGAAACGGTAAAACTATCAGATTATCGGGGCGAACGGGTCATGTTAAACTTTTGGGCTACTTGGTGTCCGCCTTGTCGGGCAGAAATGCCAGACATGCAAAAGTTTCACGAAGACACGGATGTTGTTATTTTAGCAGTGGATTTAGCAGATACCGAAAGTAATGAAAAAAACGTCCCAGAGTTTGTCGATGAATTTGGGTTAACATTCGAAGTTCTACTCGATAAGGATTCAGGAGTAGCAAATCAATATCAAATAAAACCAATTCCAACTTCCTTTTTAATTGATTCAGAGGGAGTTATTCATAATAAAGCTTTAGGGGCATTGAATTATGAATTGATGATTCAAGAATTTGAAAAGATGAAATAACCCCACTTGATCACGTATCATGGAGAGAGTTGAAGCACATGGGGGGATGATCATGAAACAAACGGTTTTAGTAGTTGAAGATGATCAGTTGATTCGTGACTTAGTGACCATTTATTTGGAGCGAAACGGGTATGATGTTGTCCAAGCTAGTGATGGGGAAGAAGCTCAACAAGTCTTTCTGGCACATCACCCTTGCTTGATCATTCTTGATTTAATGTTGCCGAAGATGAGTGGAGAAGAATTTTGCCATTGGGTTCGCCAGCAAACACGGAATGAAGTGTCGATCATCATGCTGTCGGCCAAGTCGCAAGTGAAGGATAAAATTGCTGGTTTAAAAATGGGGGCGGACACATATGTTACCAAACCATTTAATGCGAATGAGTTGATGGCGCATGTTGAAGCTGTTTTGCGTAGAACGGGACAATTTTGTCAGCGGGTTGTCTCGGATGGCCTTTGTATCATGCCACGTAAAGGTGAGGTTTTATTATATGATCAAGAGATCAAGTTGACGAAAGTTGAATTTGAACTGCTTTACTTCTTGATGCAACATCCGAACCGGGTCTTTTCGCGCGAACAGCTTGTTGGCCAAATTTATTCACAGGATGAACAATCGATATTGGAACGGACTATTGACGCGCATATTAAAAAATTGCGTGAAAAAATTGAAACGGTGCCATCACAACCAGAACGAATCCAAACAGTTCGGGGAATGGGGTATAAATTTGTCGCTATGTAAACGAGTGGGCTCCTACTTGCCGAAAGGTTTTCTGTGGAAATTAACGTTTATGTATACGGTAATTATTGCGGGTTCGATTGGCTTAAGTAGTTGGGCCCTTTATCATACAGCCTGTTTCTTGGTGGAAGGGATCGGGCATTTCGGGGAACAGAAGCAATTACAATTTAATGCAACCTTGTCACAGTATTTATGGGTATTCAGTGTGATTGGAATTGTTGCCGGAAGCATGATGAGTTTTTACTTTACGAAGCGACAGATTCAACCGATTCGTTCTTTAATCCAGTCGACCAAAGAACTCAAACAAGGGGAATATCCTGAGCCTATTGAGATAGAGTCTGAGGATGAAGTGGGGGAGTTGGTTGAACAATATAATGGGTTGATTCAACAATTACAAGGGAAAGAAGCACAACGGCAGAAATTAGTTACTGATTTATCCCATGAATTCAGAACACCGTTAGCAAACTTACAGGGGTATTTGCAAGCTTTAGAAAATGGTGTGATAGAAGGGGATAGAGATTTATATCGATCTTTATACGAAGAATCACATCGGCTTACACAGTTAGTCGAACAACTAGACCAATTAAAGGAATGGGATCAAGTACAAGCACAAACTCTTTTCAAGCGTGAAGAGGTAGCGATTGCGGAGCCGATCAAGCAGTCAGTTGCCATGTTTGAATGGGCGCTCAAACAAGCTGATATTCCGATCGAAGTGTCCGTTGAAGAGCGGAATATGTTCATTCATGTTGAGGGTATCCAGCAAGTACTCAATAATCTCCTTGATAATGCGATCCAATATTATGAAGGGAATGAAGCGATTGTCGTTACGGGTAAAGTGGTAGATGAGTATTATTGTGTTTCGATTGCAGGTGAATCACAACACATTTCTGCGACAGCCCAAAAGCATGTATTCGAACGATTTTACCGGGTGGATCCATCTCGAAATCGGGGTACTGGAGGAACAGGGCTTGGGCTGGCCATTGCGAAAGAAATTATTCAACAGCAGCACGGAGAAATTGGTCTCCAGACGACCGATCGAATCAATTGTTTTTGGTTTACCATCCCCTTGTCTTAAATAAGATCACTATGGTAGCTTTTTGAATCTTTATATGGTATTCTGTATGTGCAATTAAATAGCGGTCATATGTTACTGACTTGATCAGGCATGGTGAGACAAGGAAGAGATGTAGATATCTTTTTCTGTATCACGATGTCTATTTTTATGTTCACTTTTATGATGCCAACAGGTTGAACAGCACTTTTGCAAGTAAATTGCTTTCATAGAACAGTACAAAATGACACAGACTATCACAAAATGAAGGTTAAAAGGGGCGTTATGAAAATGGTACTTAATATTTTTAAAAAAGCGAAGAAAAAACAAGCACAAACAATGACAGCACCTGTAAACGGAAAGATTATTCCATTAAAGGAAGTTCCTGATCCCGTGTTTGCTGAAAAGATGATGGGCGAAGGTATAGCAATGGTTCCGACTGATGGAACATTTGTATCTCCTGTAAAAGGAGAGATTGTTCAAGTGGCACCAACAAAACATGCGATTGGTATTCTGGCTGAAGATGGTTCAGAAATTCTGATCCACATTGGATTAGAGACTGTCGCTTTAAAAGGTGAAGGATTTACCGTTGCCGTCAAACCGGGTGATAAAGTGAAAACAGGGCAATTATTAGTTGATGTTGATTTGGAGTATCTTCGTACACATGCAGATCATATTGTAACGCCAATCGTCATTACGAACAGTATGAATAGTAATAAGACCTACGAAGTCACTGATGAAAAAGAAGGACGAGCAGGAGAGACCGTTGTGATGACCGTTACTCCATAAGTCATAAAATAGCGACAAAATGGGGGTGTTTATATGAGGATTACTAAAATCCTGAATAATAATGCTGTCGTTGTCACCATTGACGAACAAGAAAAGATTGCTATTGGGGCAGGAGTTGGCTTTAACAAAGGTAAAAATGATCTTGTCAATCAGGCAAAAATCGAGAAGTTATTCGTACTGAAGGAGAATGAAAAGTTACAACAACTGCTCATTCGCATCCCGGAAGAACATTTCATGATGACAGAAGAAGTCATTGCTTATGCTGAAAATTATTTACAGGTGGAATTAAATGAGCATATTCGTCTTGTCCTGGCCGACCACCTATCCTTCGCTATTGAACGAGAACAAAAAGGGATTCATTTAAAAAATAAGTTGCTACAAGAGATTAAAGTGTTATATAAAAAAGAATATGAAATTGGTTTATGGGCAATTAATCATATTAAAGAAAAGATGAATATTGCGATGCCCGTGGATGAAGCTGCTTTTATTGCCCTTCATATTCATACGATGAAAGTTAAAGGGGGTGACTTACATGAAACAGTGAGATTAACTGCGATTTTAAAAGATATGGTGCAAACGATTGAACGTTTTTTAAACATTACGATTCAAGAAGATGATATTTCATACGATCGTTTAATAACCCATTTGCGTTTTGCCTTAACACGAACAGGGGATGAATTACACACGATGGATGAAGAAATGCTCTCGATGATTAGGAAGAAATTTAGCCATTCCTATGAATGTGCACAAGTTGCTGCACGTGAATTGTCCTTAACACATGGAATCGATTTACCAGAAGATGAGTTAGGTTATATTACCCTTCATATTGAAAGATTGAATAAGAATTAAGATCACTATGCATTATTTATATCGTACATTTAGGAAAGCGTATTTATAATCAGTGCTTTGGTAGAATACCAGTCCGTATATGAAAAAGAGAATAAATGAAAGCGATTCATAAAAGCGTATATTCGTGGAAGGAAGAGTCCATTAGCTTATTGATGTTATATGGATGATCACTCATTAAACTTAGTAGGAGGAAAATAAAATGATGAATTATTTACAACGAATTGGTCGCTCAATAATGTTACCTGTCGCTGTGTTACCAGCCGCGGCAATTTTAATGGGAATTGGAAATTGGATAGAGGGTACAGTTTGGGGTGAGGGAAATATTGCAGCTGTATTTCTTATTAATGCTGGTGGTTCTATTATCGACCATATCCCCATACTATTTGCTGTAGGGATCGCTTTGGGAATGTCTAAGGATAGAGATGGATCAGCTGCACTAGCTGGTTTGGTAGGTTTCTTAGTTGTAACAACAATGCTATCAACAGATACAGTTGCTTTGTTACAAGGAGTGGATGCTGGAAATGTAAGTCCAGCATTTGGAAATATAGACAATGCCTTTATTGGAATTCTTTCGGGTCTACTAGGTGGGGCAATGTACAATCGCTTTAGTCATGTTCAATTACCCGATTTCCTCGCATTCTTCAGTGGTAAAAGACTTGTGCCCATCATGACAGCGATATCTATGTTAGTTGCTACAGCCATCATGTTCTTTGTTTGGCCAATGGTGTTTTCAGGACTTGTTTCATTTGGTACAGCGATTAGTAATTTAGAATTTATTGGTGCCGGATTATATGGATTCTTTAATAGATTGTTAATCCCAACTGGATTACACCATGCATTAAACTCGGTATTTTGGTTTGATGTAGCGGGAATTGATGATATAGGAAACTTCTGGGCAGGAACCGGAACAAAAGGTGTTACAGGAATGTACCAAGCTGGGTTCTTCCCAATTATGATGTTTGGTTTACCAGCTGCAGGTCTTGCCATGTATCATACAGCTAAAACGAAACGTAAAAAGCAAACAGCATCACTCATGTTAGCCGCAGGTTTCGCTGCCTTCTTTACGGGGGTAACAGAACCACTTGAATTTTCATTTATGTTTTTAGCACCTGCTTTATATGTTGTACACGCAGCATTAACTGGTTTATCCTTAGCTGTAGCCGCGTTTTTCCATTGGACAGCAGGATTTACGTTTAGCGCTGGGTTTGTAGACTTTGTGTTAAGTTTCAGACTTCCATTGGCAAATCAACCATATATGTTAATCGTTCAAGGACTTGTATTCGCGGTAATTTACTACTTCTTATTCCGTTTCTTAATTAGGAAGTTTAATATTATGACTCCAGGTAGAGAAGAAGGTTCACCTGAAGATGATGAAGAAGGAGACGACTCTATTTCTTCAGCTGAAGAAACGAAAGAAAACCGTTTTGCCATGTTAGGTGAGAAAATCTATGTCGGTCTCGGTGGAAAAGAAAATATTCGAACGATCGATAATTGTACAACTCGGTTAAGAATTGAAGTAGAAGATATGGACAAGGTTGATCAAGACAAGCTCAAAGCTACAAATGTGCCAGGTATCAACATTGTAGGTAAACATAATATCCAAGTTGTCGTTGGTACAAGTGTCCAATTTGTTGCAGATGAAATGAATAAGCTTCATAAATAAAATGAAGTAGCAAAAATATGTGACAAAATTTACTTGGACTTATTTTAGAAACGTGCTATACTGAACTTGAAAATTGAATACGTCATAATCCTTCGGGGTCGGGTGAAATTCCCAACCGGCGGTGATGAAGTGTTTTTCACTTCTAAGTCCGTGACCCGTATGGTTTTTAAATCATACGGTGGATCTAGTGCGATTCTAGAGCCGACAGTTAAAGTCTGGATGGGAGAAGGAGTTTTAACGAGCAGGCATTTTTGGCCTTGTGAAAAACGGGATCAGTCTATCTTTTTTAGGATCGATATCTATTTTTCATGACATCTGTACAAAAAACAGGATGTTTGCCCGTTTATAATCTTATTTGTAGACCTCTGAAGATTTTATTCAGAGGTTTTTTGTTGTTTTTTTTGAAGAAAGGGAGAGGGGGGATTGGATGGATGCAGAGGCGGCAATGAAATTTGCGCTACAGTTAGCTCGTGCTGCTACAGGGCAAACAAGTCCAAATCCTGTTGTCGGTGCGGTCATCATCAAAGATGATCAACTTGTAGGTTTTGGAGCTCATCTACAAGCAGGGGAAGGCCATGCTGAAGTGAAAGCATTGGAAATGGCAGGTGAAAAAGCGGCGGGGGCAACGATATACATAACGCTAGAGCCTTGTAACCATAAAGGAAAGACACCAGCTTGTACGGAATTACTGATTGAAAAGGGGATTAACCGGGCAGTCATCGCTTGTTCAGATCCCAATGGAAAAGTTTCAGGTCAAGGAATTGAACGATTACGCGAGTCTGGGATGGATGTTGAGGTTGGTCTTTTTGAAAAGAAAGCAATCGCGTTGAATGCGGCGTTTTTTCACTATATAAAGACTAATCTGCCGTATGTAACGATGAAATCTGCCGTCAGTTTAGACGGAAAAACAGCGACAGTAACAGGGGATAGTCAATGGATAACAGGTGAAGAAGCTCGTTTAGATGTGCATCATTACCGAAATAAAAATGATGCGATTCTCGTAGGTGTGAATACAGTCATCAACGATAATCCGCGATTAACGACACGATTACCCGAAGGAGGGAAAAACCCAATCCGGATTATTGTAGACAACTCATTACGCACACCTGCTCATTCACATCTCATAAATGATGGAGAATCTGCAACATGGATTTTCGTTGGAGATCAAGTTCAACAAGCCGAGATTGATCAATTTCCGAAGGATCCATCTGTAGAGATTATCCAATTGCCAGGCAAGATAAAGATTGAACATGTGTTAGCTGAGCTTGGAAGACGAGAAATCATGTCTTTATATGTCGAAGGTGGGGCAGAAGTCAATGGATCATTTTTAGAAAGTAAGTTGTTGAATCAATTGATTACGTATGTCGCACCGAAATTGATTGGCGGAAAAACTGCCCCCACCTCATTTTCAGGGACAGGTTCATTGACAATAGCTGATGCTCTTTCGCTCGAAATAAAGGCAATTACTCAGATTGGGACGGATCTAAAAATTGTAGCGGAACCGATTAAGGAGGATAAATGATGTTTACAGGAATCGTTGAAGAAGTAGGTACGATCAAAAAAATAGAAAGACAATCTGCTCAGTCGATTGTCTTGACTGTGCAAGCGAAAAAAGTTTTAACCGATATGAAACTGGGGGATAGTATGGCAGTGGATGGGATCTGTTTAACGGTCAGCCGTTTCAACACTACTTGTTTTCAAGTTGACGTGATGCCAGAAACGATGCTCGCAACGTCACTAGGTGGGTTGTCGGTTGGTGAACAGGTCAATCTCGAACGATCGATCAAGGCGAATGGACGATTTGGAGGACATTTTGTGTCAGGGCATATTGATGGGACAGGTGAAATTCTAAGCAAAGAAGAACAAGAAAATGCGGTCCTTTATACGATTAAATTAGCACGAAAACTCGCCACATACACCATGCTAAAAGGCTCGATTGCCATTGATGGGGTTAGTTTAACCGTATTTGGAAGGGATGAGCAAACCATCACGATCTCGCTAATCCCCCACACACGGATGGAGACTAATTTAGGCGGAAAAAAACCGGGTGACATCGTGAATATCGAATGTGACTTATTACTAAAATATGTGAATCAAACCATGTTTGAACAAATGGGTTTGACACCGAATGGAATTGACAAAGCAGGATTACAAAAAAAATAAGACATATGAAGGTGGGGAAAAAATGTTTCATACGATAGCAGAGGCACTACAAGATTTAAAAGCAGGCAAACCGGTCATCGTAGTCGATGATGAAGAGAGGGAAAACGAAGGGGACTTTGTTGCCTTATCAACAAAAGCCACCCCGGAAATGATCAATTTTATGGTCAGAGAAGGGCGCGGTCTTGTTTGTACAACGATCACAGAAGAACGAGCAGCAGAT
>DATGSG010000007.1:0-26750 GCA_035302925.1 Virgibacillus sp.
CGCTCATTGAACTATAACCCGCTTCATTTGTTAATCGATCCGTCAACGCTAATTTACCCCACATGCTTCGTGGCTTGAATACCTTCAGAAGAGCAAATGAACCTGCACCACCTACTAACACACCTATAACAGCATACAACCCCGAAAACAAATTAGGCGCGGCTAGAGCAACCGCAGTCAGCATAGCTGCTGCTCCGAGTGTAGAAAGTGTTCCATCGTTTACAACCTTACCATCTATAATGATTAGTAATAATCCGACAAAGTAGATAATAAACATAATAATAAACATTCCAGGATCTAAGTAGGCTGAGAAATACAGCACAATAAACACTAAACCAATTAAACCAAATAGACCACGCATATTGACGAGTATTTCACCTATTAATAGCATAGTACCAATACCCGTTATTAATAAAGGGATCCAATCTAAAGTAAATATATCCATATGTATTACCTCCTCACTCTCATAATTAAACTGTACGCTTAATATAAATACAGTCACTACCCATATACTTTAAATGAATAGGAATGATGTAGATGAACTTTATAAAAAAAGTTAGTTTTTATATGTTATTACTACTCCTTCTCTTGAGTATATATACCGATTTAACGACAGGGACATCTCAAGCAGTTGATTCTAAAGCGTTATCGACACAAACAAATTACCGAATTATAAAAGTAAAGATTTCCGCCGGTGATAACGTTTTGTCTGTTGCCGAACAAATAAACACTGAACATGAAATGATTAATAATGTACAACAAATTATGAGTGATTTTAAAAATATAAATCCACAAAGCAATCCTCATAATTTACATGTTGGTCACTATTATTATTTTCCTTTCTATGAATGACAATCAGCTTTAGTATACCATTTTTTTAATCGATATAGCTAACATTCCACAAAAAAAAGCAGAGACTATATTTCCAGTCTCTGCACGATAATTTAAAAAAAGGGAACAATAAACAAGCGTACGATTAATGAAATGACCCCAACAGAAATAGCTGTATTTCCAAGCCATTCCGCATCACGGCTTCTAGCGATAAAACCTACAATAATTCCCGCCACTCCCAATATTACAGGCAACATAAAAAATGACATGACGGCAAGTGCAATCCCAATCCAACCCGATACACTATTTAACCGGGTTCCTACCCGATCATCTTCATCATCAGTTGTCTCGTATTGAACAGGACTTATTTCTCCCGCCGTTTCTTCATCTCTAGAATAGTCTGGTATATGAACTGATGATTCTTCAGTTTGTCGTGGTTCAACATTTAGTTCATCTAGATCTTTTCGAGTATTTGGGTTATTTGGATTAAAATCATTCACAAGCAATACCTCCCTTTCAATTTTCTCATATTGCTTGTATAGTTTATGGATCATTTTAGATTCTAGCTATGCTAAATAATGGGATTCATTTTATTTCCTGTGAATGTGCACGATATCTTCTATTTAGGCATAAATTAAAAGATAAGCAATTGAATGAATTTCATAATACCGGTTTAGTGCCACAACGATAGCACATATAGTTTCGTTGAACCATTCTTAACTATATGTGCTATCAATGTGGCTGATTAGGGTAAATATGAAATTCATTTATTGAATGAATTTCATAATTACCGTAACCAACTATGGCATTTCGTTGTTGGAGGGATGTAGCTATAAATAGGAATTATAAAATTCATTAATTACATGGAGGAAGTGAATCGATGTCAGGATTAATTAAAGAAATTATAAAAAAAAAATTAAATCACCTTTCATATGAGGAACTATTAGCTCAAAGTGAAAAATTTGGTTTTGAACTGACAACTGAAGAAGCTAAACAAATTATCAGCTATTTAAAAAGAACTAATATAAATCCATTTAGTCAACATGATCGGTTAATCATGTTACAAGCTTTGGCTGATATAACTGATCAAGCAACAGCACATCAAGCAAATGATTTATTTATTGAGGTTATTAAATCATATGGAGTTGAACATCTTTTTGAGGCTTAAATGAGTGTAATCTAAAAGCCGTGTCAAATTGAACACGGCTTTTATTTATTGCTTCATAATTTTGTCTTTTAAATCTGGATCAAAAACACCTTTTTTAAGCATCTCAATTTCAAATTTATATGGTGGCTGACGATCTTTTTTATCTTCCCCTACAAAAGGTGTTTCTAAAATCTTAGGAAGCTCTTTCAATTGAGGATGGTGTACGACATGATGTAAGGCATCAAAACCGATATGTCCAAACCCAATATTTTCATGACGATCTTTCCCTGCGCCTTGCACGTTTTTACTATCGTTCACATGAATAAGTTTAATGCGGTCTACTCCAACAATTTTATCAAATTCATTTAAAACGCCGTCAAAATCCTCGGAAACATTATAACCCGCATCATGAATATGACATGTATCTAGGCAAACAGAAAGATTTTGATTATGTGTAACACCGTCAATAATTCTTGCTATCTCTTCAAAGTTTCTCCCAATTTCTGTTCCTTTTCCAGCCATTGTTTCTAAGGCTACTTGAACAAATTCATCTTTTTCAAGGACTTCATTTAATCCTTCAATGATTCTGTCTATGCCTTTATCCACGCCTGCACCAACATGTGCACCTGGATGAAGCACAATTTGCCTTGCGCCTAGTTCTTTTGTACGGTCTAATTCACTACGTAAAAAGGAGACGCCAAGTTCAAATGTCGCTGGCTTATTTGTGTTTGCAATATTAATGATATAAGGAGCATGTACAACAATATCAGATATTCCATTCTCCTTCATATGTTGCTTTCCAGCTGGAATATTTAGCTCTTCAATTGGTTTTCTTCTTGTGTTTTGTGGTGCACCCGTATAAATCATAAAGGTATTCGATCCATAAGATGCCGCCTCCTCACTCGAGCCTAATAACATCTTTTTACCACTCATTGATACGTGCGATCCGATCTTTACCAACTTTCTCCACCCCATCTTCTTTATCTAACTCTGTTAATATCTCTTACCTTTTGATTTCCCCAACATTCTTTTTTTAATTGCTTCTTGTTCTTTTTTCATTTTTTTCTTATAACCTGGTTTAACTTCTTTTGGTCTTCTAACCTGTTTCCATGCTTCTTGCTCAATGTTTGTTGTTGTTTCTTTTCTCAAGGCACGTTTATTCCAGGGTTTTGCTTTCACCCATTCCTTATTCCTAACATCGGAGAAATTAAACGCGACGCCTTTTTTCTCTAATAATTGGATTAATGGAAGATCTTCATCACTGTATAGACTAATGGCCATTCCATCCATCCCCGCACGTGCTGTCCGCCCCACACGGTGAACATAGAAATGTTCCTCTTTAGGAAGTTGTGCATTAATCACATGGCTTACACCTTTAATATCGATTCCTCTAGAGGCTAAATCCGTTGCAACGACATATTGGTAGCGAAGGTCCTGAATTTGCCTTAACGTACGTTTACGTTCTCGAGGTGATAGATCCCCATGCATAATGCCTACCTCTAGCCCTGCTTTTTGTAAAGCAGCTGCTAGCTCATCTGCCTGTGCTTTTCCATTTGTAAAAATAATGGCTAAGTATGGTTGAATGACCTTAGATAAGTCGGTGATTATTTTTGCCTCACTACGATGTCGCTTAGCGATTAACTGATGTTCAATCGTATCAGGTGATAATTGATCATCAACTTTTACATATAAAGGATTTTTCAGATACTTCTTGAAGAAATGCTCTAATCGCTGTGGAATTGTAGCTGAAAAAGCTAAGATTTGAGCATCACCTTTAGATGTGACTAACAATTGATCCACTTCATCTATAAAGCCTAAATCAAGCATTAAGTCTGCTTCATCGATGATAAATGTGGTAGCAGAATAAATCGACAAGGCATTACTTTTCACCATATCTAATATTCTCCCAGGCGTACCGACAACAATATGCGGTGGTTGTTTCAATTGAGCCGCCATTTTATGTTTATCTGATCCACCACTTATCAATTTTGTAAGCCATTCATCTTCTTTACCGGCATAGGTAATAATCTTTTTAACCTCTTGGTATAATTGTAATGCGAGCTCTCTTGTTGGTGCCGTTACAACAAATTGAACTTCTCGCTTATCCGTATTGATTTGATTGAACAATGGTAATAAAAATGCATGTGTCTTACCTGAACCTGTATGTGACTGTCCAACAATACTGCGTCCCTCCATAATCGAAGACATTACTTTTTCCTGAATGGGTGTTGGTTCACTAAAATTTAATTGCTTGATTACATTTAACATTGTTTCATTAAATGAAAATTGCTCAAAGTTCTTACTCATTTATTCACTCCTCTAATTCTAAGATAGTCGCTTTATTTTCTAAATGGTTGATTAAGTGAGGTTTTAAACAGCTTATTAAATCCATTGAAAAGGGTCTGTACTCGTTTCAGAGACGATTATATCCAACTCCGATTGGATAAGCTTCTTATCCAGCCACTCCTTCGTTGCATCTTTCATGATCTTTTCAATATAATGTCCTGCATCGATCACTGCTAACCCCATTTCTTTCGCATCTTGGGCGGCGTGAAAAGTCAGATCTCCTGTAAGATAAACATCTGCTTGAGCATGTTTTGCCATCTTAATATACTTCTCCCCACTACCTCCTAAAACCGCTACTTTCTCAATAGGCTTCTCCAAATCACCGATGACACGCACATGTGAAAGATCCAATGTATCTTTCACATACGTAGCGAACTGACGAAGATCCATTCTTTCTGCAATTTGTCCGACACGACCGATTCCAAGTGATTCTCCTTCATTATGCAATGGATAAACATCATAAGCAACTTCTTCATATGGATGCGCATGAATCATCGTATCAATCACTTTCGCTTTTGATTGCTCGTTAACAATCGTTTCCACTTTCATTTCTTTAACGATTTCGACTTCATTCTCCGTCCCTATAAACGGTGTCGACCCTTCTAACGGCTTGAATGTACCTTGCCCTTCCGTTCGGAAAGTACAATGACTATAGTTTCCGATATGTCCAGCACCAGCCAAATGAAGGGCCTCACTGATCTCATCCAGATGTGTCATTGGAACATAAACCACAATTTTAAACAATTTTTCCGAATGTAGATCGACTAGATTTCCAGTCGGGTGAATTGATAAGGCATCACACAAGAGATCGTTAACCCCACCTGTAGCAATATCTAAATTCGTATGGGCAGCATAGACCGTTATATCGTGTTTAATTAATTTCTGAATGACCTTTCCCTTTGGGCTGTCGATATTTACATCAGTAATTGATTTGAAGAATAGTGGATGATGGGCAATGATTAGATTAACATCTTTCTCGATCGCCTCATCTACGACCGACTCTAGCACATCTAATGTAATCATAACCTTTTTTGCTTGCTGATCGTATGATCCGATTTGTAGACCAACATTATCCCATTCATAGGCCAATTGAAGAGGTGCCCATTTTTCCATCGCTTTAAAGAGTGTCGAATTTTTTATTTTGACCGCCATCTTCTACAACCTCCTTAATCCAAGCTAATTTTGTCTCAAATTGCTTGATTTTGCTTTCGTCTTTATGTTTGGCTTGTTTCATATCGCTAATGGTCTGTTCATATTTCCTTTGATTTAACGTCCATTTATTAAGGAATTCTGTGGACCGGTCCCTTAATAAAAAGGGTCCAAAAAACAATTGCTTTGCTTCAATCTCTTTTTGATATGGTGACTTCTTATTTCCCTTTTCACCGACTACTATTTCATAAAACAAATTATTTTCTTCAATAATTTTCTCGTCTGTTAATATATAGTCATTTCGCATAAACCATTGCCGTACATTTTCTTCTCCAATATTCGGTTGTGCTATAATACGATTTACAGGGTCGAGCTGTTCCTTACCGTTTGTGAGTATGTTCTTAATCAATGCTCCGCCCATTCCTGCAAGAACTACTTCTACTACTTGCTCATTTTTAATAACATCGAGTCCATCACCCAATTTTACTTTAATATGACTCTCTAGATCATAGGAACGAACCGTTGCCAGAGCACTTTTATAAGGCCCCTTATTTACTTCTCCAGCGATTGCCGTTACCGTTCGATCATTTGAACAGACATAACATGGTAAATAGGCGTGATCTGAACCAATATCTGCAAAATATGTCTTCGTTGATATAAATGAAGCTACCGTAGAAAGCCGTTTTGATAATTTTATGGTATGTTCACTCCTATCTCCTCGCTTAAAGCATTTTTTATATCATAATCAAGAAAAGCTTTCTGAATATAAACAGAAAGCTTTTCCTCTTTTTATTTATGAAGTTCAATTTAATTCATTTCTGCTAGCCATTCAGCTAGGGCTTCGGCTTGTTCATCTTCAACCAAACCTTCTGGCATTCCGCCATCTGTACCATGAATAATAATCTCTTCTATCTCATCTTTTGAAAGTCTGCTACCCACTTCTGTGAGATCTGGTGCACTCTCACCAGTTAAATCAGCACCATGACAATTCGCACATGAATTCTTATAGACCTCTTCTGCATCCATATTCATGGCTTCTCCCTCTTCATTTGCTTCTTCCTCACTCACTGCTTCTTCAGGGTTTTCAATTGCTTCCCGTTGATTTACACCAACATAAGATATAATAATGACCAAAAGAACCCCTAATATTGCAGTAATTGCATAAGGGATAATTGGGTTTTTACTCATCGTATTTCCTCCTTATGTAATCCCTAATCGTATTATTGTACAAAGACTACCTTTATATTACTTGAAATCCCCTTTTTTTAAAAGGATTAACATATGACTATTTGATGAATACCTATAAAAAGAAAACCTGATCATTGATTCATCACGGCACTTCATGAACCATACTATATGTAATTCTATTTCACATGAAAATGGGCCAATTATGAAGAAAGGCTCTTCATAATTGGTACTGCTTTAAATCATTAGGCATTATGTAGGCCCAATGATTTAAAGTTATTTAGTCCAAGAAATCCTTCAATTGTTTGCTACGGCTTGGGTGCCTTAGTTTGCGCAATGCTTTCGCTTCAATTTGTCGAATTCTTTCCCTAGTAACACCAAATACTTTCCCAACCTCTTCCAATGTTCTTGTTCGTCCGTCATCTAGACCAAAACGAAGACGTAAAACATTCTCTTCACGATCTGTAAGTGTATCGAGGACATCTTCAAGTTGTTCCTTGAGAAGCTCGTATGCAGCATTATCTGATGGTGACACAGCTTCCTGATCTTCAATAAAGTCGCCTAAATGTGAATCATCCTCTTCACCAATTGGTGTTTCTAATGAAACTGGTTCCTGAGATATTTTTAATATATCTCGCACTTTATCAGGCGTTATTTCCATTTCCTCACCGATCTCCTCTGGAGTCGGATCCCTGCCTAAATCTTGAAGCAATTGTCTTTGAATACGAATGAGTTTATTAATAGTTTCCACCATATGAACAGGAATTCTGATCGTTCTAGCTTGGTCAGCAATCGCACGTGTAATTGCTTGACGTATCCACCATGTCGCATACGTACTAAATTTAAATCCCTTCGTATGATCAAATTTCTCAACTGCTTTGATCAGTCCCATATTTCCTTCTTGAATTAAGTCTAAAAACAACATCCCGCGTCCTACGTAGCGTTTTGCGATACTGACGACAAGTCGCAAGTTTGCTTCAGCAAGGCTTCTTGTTGCTTCATCCTCACCATCTAAGATACGAATAGCAAGTTCAACCTCTTCATCAGCCGTTAATAAGTCAACCCGACCAATTTCTTTCAAGTACATTCGGACTGGATCATTTATCTTAATACCTAGTGGAACTCCTAGATCTTTCCTGTTTGCTTCTGCTTTAGCGGCTTCTTTCGTAGCGAGTTCATCTTCATCGGTCTCACCAATGATTTCAACACCTTGTTCACCAAGGTGCTCAAAAAACTCATCCATTTGTTCTGATTCAATCTCAAAACCAGACAAACGCTCTGCAACCTCTTCGAACGCGATTACACCTGTCTTTTTACCTTCTTCAACTAATTGCTCTTTTGCTTTCTCAAATGTAAGATTTTGATCTTCATCTAATGCATGCGAAGGCTTATTGTTAGCCATGAGTCCCCTCCTTCCAAACTATAAAACGGTTTACTTTGTGTTTTTCAATTGCTTCTCAATTTCTATAATCTGCATAGCGATTTCGGCAGCTTTTATCGGGTCATTTTGTTGTTCCGCCAATCTTTGCTGATCACGAAAAGGCTTTATCCGTTGTGTGTCCTTGTTTGTTGCCTGTATCATTTGGATATAATCACTAATCTCTTCTTCATTTATATCTTCTATAACATGTAACATAGCAATTTCAATGACAACTTGTTGTAATTCTTCATCATCCAACCGTTCAATAAATTTGCTCACATTTGGATGTGGATCTTCTTCGTAAAATGCATAAAGATAAGTTGCAATAACTTTATGGATATCAAGGTTAAAGGATATCCCTATTTCCTTCTGTACCCTATCAGTAATGCCCTTATCTTGCAACATATAAGCGAGTAGCTGTCTTTCAGCATTTTGAAATGCTGGTAAAAGCTTTTGTGCTTGAAGACGGGTACGCGGTGCTCTCTTAGTATATCTGATCTGCTGGCTCTTATCCTTGTGATTTTCTTGTTTTTGACGCAGTACATGAATTTCGTCATGCAATGTTTCAATGGATAAATCGTACTTCTCACTTAAGTCTTTTAAATAATGTTCCCGTTCTACCGAGCTATCAATCAATGCAAGTTGCTTGAGCATTTGTTGAATATAATCGATTCGATCTCCTTCAACACTTAAATTATAATCTTTTCTCATATATTTCATATAGAAACTCATATAAGTGTCACTTGGCTTAATCACTTCATTCTTAAAGGCCTCTGCACCGTGTTCTCTTATGAAGCTATCTGGATCCATGTCTTTTGTTAAATTTGCAACTCTTACCTGACAGCCTACTTTTGATAATAGCGTGGCAGCTTTGAATGTTGCTTCATTTCCTGCATGATCTGCATCATAACAAATGATGACTGTATCCACATATCTCTTTAGTAATTTTGCTTGATACTCTGATAGTGCGGTTCCAAGTGTTGCAATAACATTTTTAACGCCTGCTTGATAAGCTGAAATCACGTCCATTTGTCCTTCAAATAAGACGGCTTCACTTTCCCTTCGAATATGTCGCTTAGCAATATCAAAATTATACAAGATTCTACTTTTTTGAAATAAGTCGCTTTCCGAACTGTTTAAATACTTTGGCTCTTGTCCTGCAATCGCACGTCCTCCAAAAGCAACTGTTTTTCCCAGGTGATTTCTTATCGGAAAGATTATCCTTCCCCTAAAGGGGTCCGTGACATTATTATCTTGTTGAAGATTTAGTAGACCCGATTTCACAAGCAATTGTTGATGAAACCCTTTTTTCTCTAGGAAATCTGCAGTAAATCCTTTCATATTGGGAGCAAAACCAAGTTGAAATTGATCAATGCTTTCCTCTTTGATTTCCCGCTCTTCTAAATAGTGATACCCATCCTTACCATCTTTTGTATATTTTAAAAGATGATGGTAAAGTTTAGTTAGCCACTCATGAGCAGATAATATTGTTTCATTCTCTTGTGATAATGTGCTTCCCTGTTTCGCAGAGATTTGGGGCAATTCAATTCCACTTTTTTCTGCAAGATAAGATACAGCTTCAATGAAAGAGTAATCTTCAGATTCCATGAGAAAAGTAAATACATTTCCGCCCTTTTTACAACCGAAACAATAAAAGATTTGTTTTTCTTGTGTGACGGAAAATGAAGGTGTCTGCTCTCCGTGAAAAGGACAAAGTCCAAAATGATTTCTTCCTTGCTTCTTTAATTGAACATGCTCCCCAACGACATCAACAATATCATTTGCCTTCCTTACACTTTCAATAACATCTTCTGGTATCTTTTTTAACATTTCCACCACCATGTCCTGCTCTATATATATTATTCGATATCACATTGAGAAAATCCTTCATATTTCGACATTTAATTATAAAAAGGATATTAATAGAGTAATAATGTGTACACTACGTAAATGGAAAGTAAAAACACAATACTCTTAAGGCTTGTTTATGTCTAAAAGCATTGCCTCATAAATCGTTTTTCTTTACTCTATACACAATATATTCTGTACGTGTCTATTAGATTCCTTCTTTAGTTGCATATACTTATGATTGATTTCCTTTTTATTAAAGACTTCATTAGAGTGATAAGTAATATTTTATAGACTTTCACAATTATTAATGATAACCCATTAATGATAAACAAGCTAGTAATTGAGATTACTAGCTTGTTAACGTACTATACAAGCCCTTTTTCTGGTAAAAACAGTCATTTACTAGCTTTTAGATGATTACGATCAACATGATGTAGCTACTCACTTGTTTTGGATGCATTGTAAAATAATATTGGCTGTTTCCTCGACTGCTTTATTCGATACATCAACAACTTGACAGCCAATCTTTTCAACGACATTATTAAAAAACTCCAACTCTTCATTAATTCGTTGCATATTTGCATATGTTGCTTGATCCCCGAGTCCAAGGGCCTTTAACCGTTCTCTTCTAATTTCATTTAACTTTTTGGGACTTATTCTTAATCCAATACAACGGTCTGGAGATATTTCGAACAGTTCGGCTGGTGGATCCACTTCCGGAACAATTGGTATATTTGCTACCTTTAATCGTTTATGAGCTAAATATTGAGATAGCGGCGTTTTGGATGTTCTAGATACACCAATTAAAATAATGTCTGCCCGTGATATTCCTCGTGAATCCCTCCCATCATCATATTTTACAGCAAATTCAATCGCTTCAACACGCTTGAAATAATCTTCATCAAGTTGGTGGACGATACCTGGCTCTAAACGAGGGGTCCGATTAAAAACACGCTCCATTGACTCCATCATCGGTCCCATTATATCAATTGCTTCGATATCCACTTCTTTGGCACGCTTATTTAAATAGTCCCGCAACATTGGATCGACTAGTGTAAAGCCAATAATGCCCTGCCTTTCTTTTGCAAGCTGAATGGATTCTTCAATCGTTCCCTTGTCATCCACATAAGGTACCCTTTGGATTTTATATTTCCCATTATTAAATTGACTTAAACCTGCTTTTATTACCAATTCAGCTGTTTCGCCTACGGAGTCAGATAAAACATAAACTAGTGGTTTGTTATCCATTGTTAAGCTCCTTCCTCGTTAGAATTGATCACCATTAACTAATTCTACAAATACTTTTGTTACAGTGGTTTTTGTTATTCGTCCAATTACTTCAGGTCCATTCTTTGTATCCTTAATAACGGGTAAACCATCTATTTGATTCGTAATCAACTTTTGCGCAGCATCAATTAATAAATCATCCTGATCGCAAATCGTAACATTCGGCATTCTTGTCATAATCATATGTACAGGAACTTTATTCAAATCTTGATTACCGATGCTAGCACGCAATAAGTCTTTCCGTGAAAGAACACCGATTAAACACGAATGATTATCAACGACAAACAGTGTACCAACATCTTCTAAAAACAATGCATAGATGGCATCGTATACTGAATTATCTTCTTTAACAACGACAGGTACAGATTGAAATTCTTTTACGGTGTACTTCTGTATCTGTTGGGTTAATAATTCCGAACCCGTCTTCCCAGTATGAAAATATCCCACACGTGGCCGAGCTTCTAAATAACCCGCCATTGTTAAAATCGTTAAGTCTGGGCGTAGTGTAGCTCGTGATAAATCGAGCTGGCCTGCTATTTTTTCACCAGTGATCGGTCCATTGCCTTTGACAATTTCAATTATCTTTTCTTGGCGCTCTGACAACTCCATTTTTTCACCACCCAAAAATCAATGTGTTATACTTATTTTCATTAGTATAACATGATACAGTGAAAAATAAAATTCTCCTTACTCCAACACTTTACTCATGTTGTTTCCATTGAATCTTAGCTAAGTCAGCATAATCATTCACGAATGCCGCTATTTTATTAAGTAAGGCAAGTCGGTTGCTTCGTAACGATTTATCATCTGTCATGACCATGTTATTCTCAAAAAAGTCATGGATGGGTGTAGCCAATGAACTAAGTTCGATAAGTGTCTGTTCGGCATCATACCGTGTCTTTGCTTCCTCGTATTGTTTTGCTACTTCTTCATATTGTTTGAATAATAAGCGTTCTGACTCGGTTTCAAATAAAGCTTCATTGATGTGACTTGTCTCTTTATTTTTAGCAATATTTAGCACGCGTACAAGTGCTTCTTCAACTGTTTTAAATGGTTCATCGTTTCTTTTTGCTGAAAGAACTTTAGCTTTCTCAATCGTGTAAAAGAAAAATCCGATATCTTCGTGCAGTACACTTTGGATCACATCTTGTTCAATCGACATTTCTTTCAGTAAATAATGCGCCCGCAATTTAAAGAATTCCACTGTATTTGTTTTAACTTCGCTATGATTATGATCAGCATATTGCTCAAGACCTATATCTAATAAGGACTCTAAGGTGATCTCCCATTTTCGCGATTGTAAAATACGTAACACACTAACTGCTTGACGTCTTAAACCATAGGGATCCTGGGAACCAGTCGGTGTCATTCCTACAGCGATGAACCCGATAATGGTGTCCATTTTATCAGCTATGCTCACAAGTGATCCGAGTAATGTTTCCGGTAACTTACCTTGTGGTTGAGTAGGTAAATAATGCTCCCCTACAGCTTTAGCGACAGCCTCATCCTCACCAAAATAAGTAGCATATTTCTCACCCATCACACCTTGTAATTCAGTAAATTCATTTACCATATTTGTCATGAGATCAAATTTACTTATTTCAGCTGTCCGGACAGCTTGCTTAATAGTTACCTCATCTACAGCTAACTCTTCAGCTAATTGTTTTGTAATCGCCATAATCCGCCCGACTTTATCACTCATGGAACCTAAGTCTTTTTGGAAGATAACCCGTTCTAATTTTTTTAGATTGAAATCAATCGATTGTTTTCGATCTTCCTCAAAGAAAAACTGACCGTCAGATAATCGTGCATGAAGAACTTTTTCATTTCCTTTAGCAACGTTTTGAATTTCATAATCATCACCATTTCGGACACTAATGAAATGGGGTAGCAATTCTCCTTCACTCGATCGAACTGGGAAATAACGTTGATGTTCTTTCATCGATGTCACCAAAACTTCAGGTGGTAAATTTAGAAAACCTGCTTCATAAGAACCACTGAAGACCGTTGGGTATTCAACTAAATTTCGGACTTCATCAAGTAAATCCTCGTCTACATCAATATGAAATCCTTTTGCTAATTCCAACTCTTTAATTCCAGCTACAATCAACTTTTCTCTTGCTTTGGGATTGGCAATAACAAAATTCTCTTTTAACTTTTCTTCGTACTCTAATGGATTAGCTATGGTTATCTTCTCACCTAAAAAACGATGTCCAAATGTCTTATTATCGGACTGTACTGTTCCAACCTGAAAGGAAATGATCTCTTCCCCATATAGCGCTAAGATCCATCTAATCGGCCGAGCATATCGAAGTGTTCCTGTTCCCCACCGCATACTTTGTGGAAATTGGATGGACTCGATTGTTTCTTTAAATGCTGGTAATAAGTCTGTTGTTGCTTTACCTTCAATGAAGTTTTCAACAAATACATAGTCTGTTCCATCGACATCCTTAACATAAAGATCAGCCGTCGATTTCCCTTGCCCTTTAGAAAAGCCAATGGCAGCCTTCGTCCAGTTTCCGTCTGCATCCTGAGCAATCTGCTTTGATGGTCCTCTTACTTCCTCCTGAATGGTTGATTGATGTTCAGCAACGTCATTAATGAGGACAGCTAATCTTCTCGGCGTTGAAAAAGACGTGATCGAATCATAAGAAATGCGTAACCCATCCAAAAACTGGGACGCTTTTGTTTTCAATTGCTTTTCTGCCTGATCAATGAACCGAGCTGGCAACTCTTCCAGGCCAACTTCGAATAATACATGTTTAGACATTTACTTTCCCTCCTCTTTCAACATTGGGAAACCTAATTGTTCCCTCTCTAAAACATAGGCTTTGGCAATATTTCTTGCTAAGTTCCGGACTCTTGTAATGTACCCCGTTCTCTCTGTTACGGAAATAACACCCTTTGCATCAAGTAAATTAAAGACATGGGAACATTTTAATACATAATCATAGGAAGGGAATATCAGGTTTTTATCCATTGTTGCCTTTGCTTCCCGTTCATATAATGTAAACAACTCAAATAGTAATGCTGTATCGGATTCCTCAAATGCATAGGTTGAATGCTCAATTTCCGGTTGTAAAAATATATCACCTACTGTAACCCCATTCGTCCATTCTAGCTCAAACACATTTTCTTTATCTTGAATATATGAGGCTAATCGTTCAATTCCGTATGTTAATTCTACGGAAACAGGATTCGCTTCCAACCCACCTATTTGTTGAAAATACGTAAATTGCGTAATTTCCATTCCGTCTAACCATACTTCCCATCCTAAACCAGAAGCTCCTAATGTTGGATTCTCCCAATTATCCTCAACAAAACGAATATCGTGTTTTAACGGATCAACACCAAGGGCCTGTAATGACTCTAAATATAAATCTTGAATATTATCTGGTGAAGGCTTCATGATGACTTGAAATTGATGATGTTGATAAAGACGATTTGGATTTTCCCCATACCTTCCATCATCCGGTCTTCTTGATGGTTCAACATAAGCAACATTCCATGGTTCAGGTCCCAAGCTACGCAATAATGTCATCGGCGACATCGTACCTGCTCCTTTTTCTACATCATATGCTTGCATTAATATACAATTTTGATCAGACCAATACGTTTGTAATTTTAAAATCATTTCTTGTATGTTCAACATATTTAATTCCTCCTATTTTAAAGAACATTATCCATCTAAAAAACCCGTCCCTATGTCTATAATATTATATAGACATAGGGACGGGTTAATCCCGCGGTTCCACCCTATTTGCTCACCATGAATAATGAGCCACTTTATCTCAATTTGCTCCAGAGTTCCCTTACTTATTGTTCCGATCTCCAGCTTTCACCATCCTGGATTCGCTTTAAATGGCAGTCAATAAGTATATTCTCTTTCTTTGCAAATCTATGTAGAAATATATGCTATGAATAATACTGTTTATAACAGCCTTTTGTCAACTAAAGATGCTTATATTAATAGATCAAGTTGTTTTAAAACACGTCGTGACTTTAAATAATAACTACCATACTGATCATAATAAGCATCCAGCAAATTACGTAGTAACCGCTTATTCTCAGGTTTTATTGATATCGTACCCAATCGTTCGATCCCAATATGAGCGAAGACATATAGTAATTTTGTGAGCGATTCTGGTAAAGCAATGGTATTCATATTTCCTTGCTGACAATTCAAGCAAAGTAAACCACCATCAGCAATTGAAAATGATTGAAGTTGTTCGTTATTCCCACAACGGACACAACAATCGACAACTGGTGCAAACCCACCTTTAGCAAACATTTTTAGTTCATACATCATAATCGGAATCTCTACACTATCAATATTATGATCAGCGATCCATCGCATCGTTGCAATAAACTGATCAAATAAATAAAGATCTGGATCTTGTGAATCCATTAATTTATCAGTCAATTCCGAAATATATGCTGCATATGATGTCTTTATAATATCTTCACGAATCGGTCGATAGGAATCGATGATTTCTCCTTGTTGAATAGTACTTAACCCTTTATTTACATAAACAAAAAAACGGCCATAAATGAATGGCTGCGTAACGGCAGCCATTCTACTTTTTGTTTTCTTTGCACCCCGTGCAATGGCGGAAAATTTACCTAAGCTCTGACTAAATATGGTAATAATTTTATTTGATTCACCATAATCTTGTGTTTTGATTACGAAACCCTCTATTTTTTGAAGCACATAATTCACCTTTCTTATATGCTACATTTCCGTTCGAAATGAAATTGTATCATCGATAGACAATTGGGAATCTCTCTTTTGATTTGGGTCTTCTTCTAATTCTTTTAATAATAAATAGGCTTCAATGTTTCCTGTTTGTGTAAATAACTTCCACGTTATATCAAGCACATGAAACCCACCTTTCATATTGTATTTGAATTATCTTACATTATTAGAATGACCATTCTTGGAGAAAAAAACAGTATTAAATTTTACCAACTAGCCCAATCCCTTGTCACACACGCTTAATAATCCTCGTGATTAAAACCGAATTTTTTAAGGTTATTTTGATTGTTACGCCAATCTTTTTGTACTTTTATCCAAAGTTCTAAATAAACCTTTGTTCCAAGCAATGCTTCAATATCAATACGTGCTTTTCTTCCGATGTTTTTTAGCATGCTCCCTTTCTTACCAATTAAAATACCTCTTTGGGTATCTCTTTCCGTTACAATTGTTGCTTGAATGAGCAGTTTTTCTGAGTCTCTTTTTTCTATGTTTTCAATGACAACCGCAATTGAATGAGGTACTTCTTCTTTCGTTAATTGTAAAACTTTCTCACGAATTAGTTCACTAATAATAAAATTCTCTGGATGATCGGTTATTTGATCTTCATCGTAATACTTTGGACCCGCAGGCAACTGTTTTTGTAGCAGTTCTAATAAATTACCCACATTATTTCCCTCTAAAGCAGAAATCGGTACAACTTCCTCAAAATCATATTTATCCTTATACGAATCGATTAAAGGAAAAAGTTCGTCGGGATGGATTAAATCCACTTTATTTATGATTAAGAAGACGGGACTGTTCACTTTTTGTAGACGCTCCAGTATATACTGATCCCCTTTTCCATAACCTTCTTTCGCATTAATCATAAAAAGTACAGCATCAACTTCGTTCAGCGTACTTTCTGCAATTTTAACTAAGTGATCACCTAATCGATGCTTCGGCTTATGGATTCCTGGTGTATCTATGAAAATCATTTGCGCATCATCTTTTGTATAAACACCTTGTATTTTATTTCTTGTTGTTTGCGGTTTATCGCTGATAATCGCAATTTTTTGACCAATGACTCGATTCATAAATGTTGACTTACCTACATTTGGTCTACCAATAATTGAAATGAAGCCTGATTTATAGTCTATATTCACGTTGTTTCCTCCAAATTATTTCTTATCTTGCTACCCATCTTACTACATATTCGTCGTACTTTCATGCATTCAACAAAAGATTTAAATAAGTAACGTCAAAGGCCTTTCATCCACGATCTTCGTGCTATTATACAAAATAATGCGCATCATTCAAAAGAAAAAGGGCACTTATAACAAGTGCCTTAGGTTATCAACGTATAAACTTTTGGAAGATAGATGATGCAACCGATAATAACCGCGATGAATGCTGCAACTAAGACGGATCCTGCTGCCATATCTTTTATCATTCCCGCTTGAGGATGAAGGTCAGGCTTGATATAATCGATCATTCTTTCGACGACGGTGTTGATCATTTCTGCTACAAGAACAAGACCAACAACTAAAAGAATGAGCGACCATTCAACACCATTTAGTTTAAATACAAATCCAAAAAAGATGGCAATCGCGGTTGCGATGAGATGGAATTGAAAGTTCTTTTCTGTTTTTACAACTGTTTTTAAACCATTCCAGGCAAATAAAAAGCCAATAGAACGAGCTTTATCTTTCAAGACCAAATCCACCCAATAGCTCATTTTGTTTCTTGAACATCACTTCTTCTTGCTCTTCATTCATATGATCGTAGCCGAGTAAGTGAAGAAGGCCGTGTATGATTAAAAATCCTAATTCACGTTCGAGTGAATGCCCATATTCATTTGCTTGAACCTTTGCTTGGTCTAGCGATATGACAATATCACCAAGTACGAGGGGGATAGTTTCGCCAATAATACCGACTTCCCCTTCCACCAACTCTTGCATGGCAAAGGAAATTACATCTGTCACCTTATTTTGTTGGCGATAATTGCGATTTAATTCTTTAATCTTTTGATTGTCTACAAAACTAATGGATAACTCGGTTTCTTCACTTATTTTCTCTTCTTTAGCCGTATACATGAGTAACTGTTGCAAAAGATCAATATTTTCGGTTGGCACGGCATGGGTGTTATCATGAAAGTCAATATGCATTTATTTAGCCTCCTTCATCGGATACTGGATCCTTGAATGAAATATACCTTTTAAGGTATCACAAATTGTTGAATGTACTGTATTTAATTCTCTTATTGTTAATGGTGTTTGATCAAGTTGTCCGTCCATCAATCGGTCGTTAATAATTGCTGACACGATCTCATCAATTTTATCCTTTGTCGGTTCCTTTAACGATCTGACCGCCGCTTCTACTGAATCACATATACATATGATCGCCGCTTCCTTTGTTTGTGGTTTTGGTCCTGGATAACGGTAGTCTTCTTCTTGAACATGTTTGTTTGATTCTTTATCTTTATAATAAAAATATTTCAATAATGTCGTACCATGATGTTGTTCTGCAATATCGATAATTTCCTTTGGCAACCGCTCTTTTCTCAACAATTCTGCCCCTTCATACGGATGCTTAATAATAATTTCAGCACTTTGTATCGGTTCAATCATGTCATGAGGGTTTTTAATGGATACTTGGTTTTCAATAAAATAATGGGGGTGTAATGTCTTCCCAATATCATGATAATAAGAGCCAACTCGAGCCAATAATCCATTTGCACCAATCGCTTCACAGGCTGTTTCACTTAAGTTCGCAACCATAATTGAATGGTGATATGTACCCGGTGCCTCAACTAATAACTTTTGAAGTAAGCGCTGGTTTGGACTGGATAATTGTAGTAGTTTAATATCCGATAAAATACCTAAACTTGTTTCAAAGAACGGCAATAATCCAAGCGTCAAGACTGCAGATAACAGTGCCGAGACAACCGCAAAGCCAGATTGGGTCAACAGATCAACCAATGTATATTTCTCAAAGGAAATGAGTATAAATAGTAATACTGTTATTATGTTCACAATCCCCATGCCTATTCCTGCCCGTACAATAGCCAATCTGTCCTTTACGTTTCGTAAAAATACGATGGCAGCTATTTGTGAGAAGAAAAAGTAGACACCTGCTTCCACATTTAGTGAGCCCGGTATTTCTCCGTTGAATATGACACTTCCTATAATAGCGTATAAACTAGCTAGCACAATCGATAAACGTTCTCCGATTAATTGTTTTACTAACAATGTACCCGTAGCTACTGGCACAATATAATATAGGTGGTTTGTCTGATCCGTAAATAAGCTAACAACCTTCATTAAAGTGATCACAATAATACTAATTGTGAAGATGGAAATAATCTTTCCTTTGTCGAGTTTCCCCTTCTTGTCTATCTGATTCATTTCATAACCGATAAAACCAACAATTAAAGTAATCAATAAAATTAGCCCTAAGACCGGATAAATATTGCGCTCTTTATTTAATAGCCCTGCTAATTTTAATTCTTCATAGATCTCATTTGTAATCGTTTGCCCTTCCCGAACTATGATTTCTCCCGCTCTAATAATGACAGGCTCAACACTACTAGCCGCATCTTTACGGGCACTTGATGTTGCTTCGGGATCAAAGAAAGAGTTTTCTACAACAGCAAACTCAGCCAATGAATTTAGCACATCTTGAAGATCTGCATCCAATTCCGCATATTTAATTTCTTGTTTTACTTCGGCTAGCGCACTCTGAAGATTTTCTGTTCGAACGCCTTTGTTTAAAACATTCCTAAGCGAAGCAATAAGTAGTTTTTCTCCATCTTTTCGTTCATCTGATTCCAATCGAATCAGTTGGATAAAGTCAGTATCATTAACTTCTTCATTTATTTCCGTTGACAATATCTGACCTAACTGTTGAACCTTCTCTTGGCTTGTGTAATGGACCGTATCCTTATCATCCGCTTCCTGATTTTCTTTGCCCTTTTTCTTATCAATCTTTTCCTTTTCCAACTTTTCAATAGCGTCAAATATTTCTTCTATATATTCAATTCTTTCCTCGGTTGTTTCAACGGAAATGTCATAGCGATCCTCTATGGATTGGACAGTCTCCCTCGTCTTCCGCTTTGTTTCCTGTTCATTTTCCACTGTAATGGGGGAACGAATCGTTTCCTTCGCACGATTAAATCGCTCGATATCATATGTTTTCGTATAAATATTATTTAGAGTCATACTCAGCAAGAAAACACCTAAAATAAACATAGGTAAAATAATGGTTATAAATTTAACATTTAGTTTAATTTGTAATGTGAGATAGGATACTATTTTCTTAAACATTATTTTCCCCCATGTCTTTGAAATTGTATTTTATAGTATTTTCAAGCCTTTTTGTTGTCGAATGAAGACATCTTCTTATGGTTGCTCATAAGCTTCTATGATCCGTTGAACTAGTGGATGACGTACGACATCCGTTTTTTCGAAATGATGAAATAAGACACCCCTAATTGAAGTTAACTGCTCATTTGCTTCTTTGAGCCCCGACTTCACACCTTTTGGTAAATCGATTTGAGTAATATCACCCGTGACAACCATTTTTGATCCAAATCCTAAACGGGTCAAAAACATTTTCATTTGTGCGGGTGTCGTATTTTGTGCCTCGTCCAGAATCACAAAAGCATCTTCAAGTGTGCGTCCACGCATATAGGCAAGAGGGGCAATTTCGATAATTTCACGTTCAATTAATTTGATTGTTTGCTCAACCCCTAATACATCGTGCAAAGCATCATAAAGAGGTCTTAAATAAGGGTCGACTTTTTCTTTTAAATCTCCCGGTAAAAAACCTAAACTCTCGCCCGCTTCTACAGCTGGTCGTGTTAAAATAATTCGTTGTACACGCCCACTTCTTAATGCTTCTACTGCCATAACAACAGCTAAATAAGTTTTACCTGTACCTGCTGGACCGATTCCAAAGACAAGATCATGCGCTTTTATACCAGCAACATAGCCTTTTTGTCCGAGCGTTTTCACCCTCACTGATTTCCCTTTTACATCTTTCGTTATCTCTTCTTCGAAAAGCGTTTCAAATTGATTGATTTTTCCTAAAATGGCTAAGTCCATCGCATAAACAATATCGCGCTCTGATATGGGCACATTTTTTCGAATGACTGTCAATAAGGTTAATAACACTTCCTCGACACGTGCGACATCTTGATCATCGCCAGAAACTAAAACTAATTCCCCACGTGTAACAATAGAAACATCTTGCTTTTCCTCTATCTTTTTTAGATAAATATCATTAACACCAAATAATGCGAGTGCCTCATTTGAATCTTTTAATTGTAAGTTAATTTCATGTAATTGTTCTGGCATAATCAATCTCCTTGAATTATTCGTTCTTCCTTCGTAATGTTCTCTTCAACGCTTACATACAAGTCCAGCTTAACTTTACCATTCACAGTAGATTCATGCAAAACTTTCTCCATTTGTATATGCGATTCAGGACCTAATTGTAATTGCAATTCCTTCTTTGCTTGAAGAATGCCAACTTCAATTGCCTCTTCCTTAGTTCTTGTCGTCTTATTATACACCTTTTCACTAATAATTGTTTCTACTTTATTGACTGGTAATTTCCACTTTAGAAAATAGATTGGATTTTCATTTATTTCACGATGGGATGCTTGATAATCTGGCTTTTTAAACCCCCAGATTGGTATTCGAAACGTTCCCATACCTAAATAATGTTTATGGGACTTTTCACCCGTTAATAATTCGTTTGTTGAGGATAAGGGAATGGTAACAGATACTTCATACCATGTATTCGCAATCACATCTCCTTCAGCAGCTACCAACACTTGATCTTTCTTTTCTTCTTTTTCTTCCTTTTCATCACTTGACTCTTCATCCTTGTCATTAATGATCCCTGATACGAGCATATCCCCAGGTTCAACATAGTCATTGACCTTCACTTTAGGCAATCCTTTAGAAATATACATGGACTTAATGACACCTTTTTTTGTAGCCACTAAATGGCGTGGTCCTTGTACTTTTTCTCTTTTTACAATTACCTTCTCAACCCCTTCCAGTTGAAAGGTTGTCCCTTTTCGATGCACACCAACCCATAATAATTCTGGTAGATCATGGATAAGCCTTTGCTGAATAGAACTGGAAGATTCAAGAGATTGAACCCATGAACCTGGATGAATACCATAACTTTCTAATTGTTCGTAAATTTTCTCTTCCATCTCTGTTGAAACTCCTTCAACAGAGACCTTCCACAAAATATTTGAAAGAAATAAAACTAATAATAAACTCACAATCATTCCTAGTAAAATTTGTTTCTTTCTTAACAACCTTCTGATCATAAATGGATACCCTTGTTTATTCTTAAAGTTAATTTTATATCCTGTTGATCGTTTGAGATGCTTGATGGATTTTACATCCTCTAATTTAATATTACCCTGACACGAATGCTCATTGATCCGGCTAACATCCCATACTGTAATATTTTGGTCATTACAATATTGAAAGAACATTTCTGGTCGCTCACCTGTTGCTACTATGGTTACATATCCCGTTATAAAGTGATTTTCTTTATATTTCATGACATCCTCCCGCCCTTAATTGGGTATAAAAGTTACTTCTACGATTGTTCCTTCCAGTAAAATTTCGCCAGGATACATCTTTTTTAATATGAAGGAAGTTCCGATAATCCGAATATAACCTTGATGTGACTTTAGTTTTAATTCGGTTTCTGAATATACTTCAAGTCCCTGATGATTTTCAATGTAAATATGAATCTGTCCAATCATCGTAATTCGGGGCAACTCCAGCATAATATCAGAAGGAAGTCCTAATGATTTCATAAACCAAGGTTGAATACGTCGATACCATTTCTTCATAGATGTAACCTCCTCTTATCATCATATTTATGAATCAAGAGAATAGATAAGAACAGTAAAGTAAAAACCCTCTTCACATAAGGTATGGCGGGGGCATTCATTGTAAATAACGTTAAAAAGTCTTGATGAATTGACGAAAAAAAGCCATTTGACAAATAGTATATCATTCGTCAAATGGCTTACTACGATTATTTACTTTTTCTTTTTGCAATGACACTTTCATAAGGATTTCTTGCCCGTGGTTGACCTAGCACTTCTGCCATGACAACACTATTGATTATTCCTCTACGAGTCAATCCTTGTTTAAACTCTTTTTTAAAACGCTCTTGCTCATAAGATGATACAAGTTTATTAACATCTCTTCTTCTTTGCGCATCAGCAACTTTGGGACGACCCTTTAGACCACTATGCTCATTTGAAGATGCTAATTCTCTAGATAAACGTAACATTTGCTGTTGACGCTGATCTTCGAATGAGAGCTGGTCATTTGGATATGACTCTTTTGTTTCCATTCCAGAATGCTGTTTCGCTTCGACTTGAGCCTGCTTTTTTCTAGCTTCTTCTCTGCCGAACGGATCATTCGACTTTTTAGGAACTGGAGCAGGGACTTCATTTTCATCCTCTGCTTCAGGCTTGTTGCCTCCTTTGAACATACTATAAAGCCCACCAAGTATGATCAGTATTAAAAAGGGATTACCAAGCAATAAATCAATTAAATCTCCCATAGCCAATCACCTCCTGATCGTCTACAGATTTAGGATTCATCGTTGTGGTCGTGGTTATCTTCGGATAAATTCCCTATTGTATCACGCATATCTGTATCTGCATCAATGTTTTTATAGTTCATATAATCCATTACACCGAAATTACCTGAACGAAGTGCTTCAGCAAGTGCTTTTGGAACATCTGCTTCCGCCTCAACGACGAATGCACGCATTTCCTCAACACGAGCCGTCATTTCTTGCTCTTGCGCGACAGCCATTGCGCGACGTTCTTCGGCTTTAGCTTGTGCAATGTTTTTATCTGCTTGTGCTTGGTCGGTTTGTAAAATCGCACCAATGTTTTTACCAATATCCACATCAGCGATATCAATTGACAAGATTTCAAATGCTGTACCAGCATCCAAACCTTTAGCTAGAACGGTATGTGAGATTGTATCAGGGTTCTCCAATACTTTCTTATGTGTTTCGGAACTACCAATTGTACTTACAACACCTTCACCTACACGTGCAATTACCGTTTCTTCACCAGCACCACCAACAAGGCGATCAATATTTGCTCTTACCGTAATACGTGCTAATGCTTTCACTTCAATCCCATCCATTGCAATACCAGCAATAAAAGGTGTCTCAATAACTTTAGGGTTAACACTCATTTGAACGGCCTCTAATACGTTTCTTCCTGCTAAATCTATAGCAGCACCACGTTCAAAAGGTAGATCAATATTCGCTCGATGAGCGGCAATTAATGCGTTCACAACGCGATCCACATTACCACCAGCTAAATAGTGACTTTCAAGCTGATTTGTTTGAACATCTAGACCTGCTTTATAAGCCTTAATTAATGGATTAATTACTCTTGAAGGGACTACCCGACGTAAACGCATCCCAATCAAATCTACAATCCTAACTTTAACACCTGCTGATATCGCACTAACCCAGAGCATAACTGGTACGAAAGTGAATAAAACAGCTAATGCGATTAAAATAATCGCGATTATGATAATTGGCATAATTTCAGCTATATCCATATTAATTCCTCCTCATATTTATAAAACTATACTTCTCTTACAACGACACGCATTCCTTCTACCTTAACAACTTCAACTTCTATTCCAAGTTCAATGAAATTGCCTTCTGATACGACATCAATTCGTTCTTTATTTACTTCTGCAGTACCTGATGGTCTTAACGGTGTCACGGTTATCCCAACAAGTCCCACTAATTCAGAACGATTGACCGAAGATACGTACCCCAAATCTGTTGATGTACGATCTCTTAAAATAAGATGTTTAAATAACCCCCGTTCCATGCCGATTGATTTGAATAGGATAAATCCAGCGATGACTGCTACAATAAATGCTATTGAAATACTCAACGACATATGTCCAAGATCATATCCAGACATAAACAAGGAAGCGATAATAGCACCAACCCCCAGAAGTCCGAGCACCCCTCCTGCTACAAAGAATTCTGTAATGATTAAAATAATTCCGAGTACAAGAAGTGCAATAGCTTCCATTCCTGCTAAACCTGCAATCACATGTCCATAAAAGAATAAAACCAAGGAAATTAAGCCCATTGATCCAGCAACACCGAATCCTGGTGTGTACAATTCGACAATTAAACCGAGACTAGCCACCGATAAAAGGATTGGAATGACAATTGGGCTCGTAATAAAACGAGCAACTTCTTCAGCTGTAGTCGTTTCGGTTTCAACAATTGTGGCATCTGATAAATCAAGTTGAGCTAGGAGCTCCACACGATTGTTAATGGTCCCTTGCGAGTAATCCACTTCCAACGCTTCTTTCGGAGACAAGGTTAGGAACTTTCCTTTTGGTGCCCCATACTCAGGAAGATCAATGTCCGGATCTGCCATTGCTGCTGCATACAAAGGATCTCTTCCTTCTTTGGATTCAGCCGCTCCTTCCATGGCTGCAAGCCATGCGGATTGCGCTTTCTTATCAGCTGCATTTCCCCCAGAGTCAATCACACCACTTGCCCCCATCGTTGCTTGTGGGGTCATGAAGATCGTATCTGTATTTAACGCAATATAAGAACCGGCAGATAGCGCTTCATTAACAATAAAAGAAGTTGTTGGAATTTGCAAGCCTTGAAGAAGTTTTGCAATTTGTGTGGCCGAATCCACTCTTCCACCAGGCGTGTCAATTTCAAAGATGATGTGATTGGCACCTTCTTCAATCGCTTCCTCTGTGGAACGAATCAGAAAAGCCTCAAGACCCCGCTCCACCTCGTCTTCAATCGGTATCACATACACTAACTTATCTTTGCCACCTTGATCGTCAGCATTTTTATCTTCTGCCTGGATCGTCAGGGTAGTAGCAAATAAAGTAATCAGTAAGATTGTGAATACGATTAAGCTATTCAATCTTAATCTATTCATAGGCAAAGTACTTCACCCCTTTCATCAAATAACATGGATTCGATTATTAGAGCGACTTTATAAACATTATATTAAAAGAGTGGACTCTATTAATCGTATCATAAAACAAAGCCGTAATGATAATAAAATAAACAACTTCCTTCGTATCCTATGAATGAAGAAAGGTCCCTGCCACAATTGACAAGGACCTTTTTTATAACTCTTCTCATTATAAATCCCATTATAGTTACGAGTCTTTAAAGTATGCTTATATTAAACTATTTTTATGGAGGGATCCTTTACATACACATAAGATCCGATCTTCACTTTTTGATTCAACCCTCGCTATGAAATATTACTTTCAAGAAGTATAAAATTACTTGCGTTTTCTAGCCGCTTCAGACTTTAATTTACGGCGCACACTTGGTTTTTCATAATATGAACGTTTACGATGCTCTTGAAGCGTACCACTTTTCGATACATCTCGCTTAAAACGGCGAAGAGCTGACTCAATAGATTCATTTTTTCTTACACGAGTTGAATTTGACATGTTAATTCCCTCCCTCCGGAGCATAAAAAAATATAAAGGCAAATGTTAATTGTCACGCCTATGAATGAATTTCATAATTGCCAAAACCAGCAATATCGATACAATATGTAGTTAAGAACGGTTGAACGAAACTATATGTTGTATCGATGTGGCACTAAATCGGTATTATGAAATTCATTACTACATATAATTATAATGTATCTACACATATTGGTCAACTGCCTAGATGTAATTCTAGCCTTTTTTCGAATAATGCACTTTATC
>DATGSG010000008.1:0-12769 GCA_035302925.1 Virgibacillus sp.
CCTTGCTCCTCATTAAAAAAGTTAACTAAGCCATCTGAATGACCAGGTGTAAAAATCACTTCATATTCCAAAGATCCAATCGGGACCATTTCCCCTTCTTGAAAATAATGATTGACATCCGGATAAGGTGTCACGGCATCGATAAATCCCACGGTATTATCGAGCATCTTTGCAGCGATATCATCAGGAATGCCTGAAGCCTTATAATGAGTAGGGAATGTTTCGACAAAACGGTCTGACCAGGCACTTAATCCTGCTTCAGCATCAACCTTACTCATGGAGACACGTGGTATAATTCCACTTTCTACACCCATTTTTTGTTGCAAACCACCAATATACCCAAAATGGTCCGGATGATAATGGCTGACATATAAATCCGTCACTGTTTTTCCCGCTAAAGCTTGTTCCCATCTTTTTATGGTTGCTTCATTATGTAATCCAGCATCAATAACGACCCATCCGTCTTCACCTTCAGCTAGGAAGCAGTTCACATGGTTCAGTCTAAACGGTAGATCAAGCTTTACAAGTTGTACACCGAGTTTCTCTAGCAATAACCTCACCCTTTCTATCACTAAGCTATTTTAAATTGTGCACCATCTGAATGAAATTCATTAATCTATTAAAGAGATGCGCATTACTCCGCAATCACACGATTTTTACCCGCTTGAATACCGCTCAGGAAAATCACAACCGCCAATACCATTAATAATCCTAATGGGAGTCGCCATCCATCAACGAAATCATGTAACACACCAAATAAAACGGGTCCACATGCGGCTAAGAGATAACCAAATGACTGGGCCATTCCTGACATTTCCGCAGCTTGTTGCCCACTATTTGTCCGCAAACTAAAGAACATCATGGACAAACTAAAGGCACTCCCACCAGCAACACCAAGTAAAATAACGGCAATCGGTAAGAAAGGCTTAAATCCGATCCATAATCCCAACACCCCAACGATAAAGCATGATGCCGTTATTCCACTAAGGATGACTTGATCATGCATCTTCTCAGCAACGATCGGAATTATAAAGGTCATCGGGATGAGGGCAAGTTGCATGAGGAAGAGCATCCAGCCTCCACCACTTGAGCTATAGCCGTGGGAACTTAAGATTTCAGGTAACCACGTTATTAACGTATAGAACATGAGGGACTGCAAGCCCATGAACACCGTAATATACCAGGCTAATGGAGACTTCCAAATACTCTTTCCTTTTACAGATTTCGCAGTGCCACTCGTCGCTTTCGGGGACTGACTTGGTTTTCGAAGTTGTGGAATCCAAACCAAGAGTGCAATAAACGAGAAAATTCCCCAGAAACCTAAAGAACCTTGCCACCCAATATTGTTGATCGAAGCAAGTGGGACACTAATACCGGAGGCGATTCCTCCGAAGATATTCATAAACACACCATAAATACCAGTCATAAAGCCAATTTTGAGTGGGTAATTCATTTTAATTAACCCCGGCAACAAAACGTTGCCAATCGCAATGGCAAGACCAATTAATAGGGTTCCAATAAATAAGGAGCTCGTCCCAAATAAAGAGCGAACTACGATTCCGATTGTTAAAACAAGGAGCGAGTAAAATATCGTTCGTTCCATACCAATCCGATTCGCTATTTTCGGCGCAAAAGGGGAAAGAAAAGCAAAGGCAAGTAAAGGTAATGTTGTTATCAAGCCTGCCATTGTATTCGTAATGCCCAAATCTTCGCGAATAAAGGAAATCAAGGATCCTACAGATGTTAAAGGTGCTCTTAAATTTGATCCGATTAAAATAATACCGATTAACAGATAGACAGAAGTGGTTTTCTGTTGCAATCGATTTGAAAAGGGTGTTTCATACTTACGCAAAATTAGTCCTCCATCTAGGTTGTATAATGGATGGGTATGATTTCAGATTATGATTCGTTCTGATCATATCGCTTAAAATGTTCAACAACATTTTCGAGCCCATCGAATTGAGTCATTTCCTTTACTAGTTTATCTCTTTCTTCAGGACTAAGCAATAATAGTTTATCTAGATAATGGTGAATAAATCTTGTTTGCGTTGGGTCGGTTGATTGTTTAATTCCCTCTAAAAGAAGATCAAACAACCATTTCAAGGTTTGTTCAGATTGCGAATAACACCCTTCACCTTCACAGACCGAAATAATACCTTCCATATGAACACATCCTTTACAAATATGAGGAATGATCAACGATGTTCATCTTCCTTTATACTAGCAAAAAATGCACCAAAGAACAAGTGTTCCTTTTGGTGAGTATGTATGTAAGTCAGGCGATAAAGGAGCAGGAAGTCGCCTCACAAAATAGATGGGAATTGATTGATGAACAAAGATGGATAGGCAGAACGAATGCCAACACCAACCACCGTAAATAGAAAACGGAGAATCGATTGGATTCTCCGTTTTTTTTTATAGCTTAGCTGGGTTCTTCAAGCAACTGGATAAATTTATCGGCTGAGATGACAGGAGCAAATAAGTTATTAATTCGTTCCATCGCAGCTGCTTCTTGCTCGGGCTTTTCACAACCCGTTGCATCACCAATCACAATCGGTAAATAACCATGGTCCCGAGCCAAGCGAACATTCCCTTCAATACACCAGTCAAGATGCACACCCGTAAAAATAATCACTTCAACCTTTTTACGGGCTAATTCAAGTGGTAACGGAGTTCCAATGAATGCCGTTTGCAATGCATATTCATGAAACTTTAAATCAGACGGTTCCACGAGGTCCTGAAGCTCATCCACCAGTTCATTGTCCCAGTCTTGCTTCTCCTCTGTCACATCCAGACCCTCTACCCATGTTTCATATTGTACGTGATCAAAGTCAGTTTGTGGATAGGCATCACGGTAAATATTATATCCGACCCAACAAAATGAAATAAAATTATCTGCCTTCCTCGCTGCTTTAACGGTCCTCAATGTTGCTGGTAAACTTCCACGTGCACGATGATTTTCATGCCCGAGACCGCCTGATTTTTCATAGAGACACTTATTCTGACTAACGGAAACAAACGCAGCTCTTCGTTTTACGATTTCCGCTAGATTCAACTTTTTCCATTGTGGTGCGAGATCGGGAATCGCCTGGATTCCACCCAGCTTACTTTTTTGATTTGTGATTGTTGACAATTCGATCGCCTCCATGTATCAATTTGCTTTATCTATACTTATTCAATACTTATTACCTTCTCCGTTTCGTCTCCAGCCCCTTTAACTCTCTTCGTAAAATCTTCCCGCTAATTCTTGTTTTCGGTAATTCTTCCAGCACTTCAATCTCCCGGGGTGCAGCATGGGCTGCCAACTTCCCTTTTACGAACAACTGGATTTCCGCTAACAATGTTTCCGATTCTACAAATCCGGTTCGCAACGTAATAAATGCTTTCACAAATTCACCTCGAACAGGATCAGGAACCCCGACAACACCCGCCTCCGCAACAGCTGGATGCTCGATAAGCTTACTTTCAATTTCAAAAGGACCGATACTCTCTCCTGATGAATTAATCACATCATCACTACGACTCGCAAAAAACACATATCCCTCATCATCTTGATACGCGAGATCGCCAGATAAATACCATCCTTCCACTTTAAAATAAGCAGCATATTTATTTTGATCGCCCCAGATTTCCTTCATTAACCCTGGCCATTTCGTACGAATTCCGAGTTGCCCGACAGCACCAGCCGGTAATTCACTTCCATCCTCATCTAATATCCCGACGGTAATCCCCGGAAAAGCTCGTCCCATTGAACCGGGTTTAATTTTCTCGGCGGGAAGATTAACAATTAAATGCCCACCTGTTTCGGTCATCCACCACGTATCATGGATCCGAATATTTAAATGTTCCCATGCCCAATAAATGACTTCTGGATTGAGCGGTTCTCCAACACTTAGCACATGACGTAATGAAGAGAGATCATACTCTTCATACAAGCGACCTGTTGATAACAGCATTCTAAATGCGGTTGGCGCACTATACCATGTTGTAACACCAAGTTCTTCAATAAGGGCATACCAGTCCTCTGCTTTAAATCGGCCCCCTTGAATCACAATTGTCGCCCGGTGTAACCAAGGTGCAAATAACCCATAAACACTTCCCGTTATCCAACCTGGATGTGATGTGCACCAATACACATCATCTTCACGCACATCTAACACCCATTTTCCCGATTCATAATGATGAATAATAGCCCGGTGTGCATGTAAAACTCCTTTTGGCTTCCCCGTCGAACCACTCGTATAATGAATGAGGAAACCATCTTCAAGATCAACCCATTCGATCAGATCTTTTTGGTTTCGATCAGCAGGTGTATGTTCAATATCATCTACAAATAAAATGTGCTCTAGTGAAGGGATTTCCTCCCTGTTCACCCGCTTCACAAGTTCCTGATCGGTAATCAATACCGAGCCCTGGCAATCATTGATCCGATCCTTTACTGCGGTTTCCATAAAAGCTTCAAATAATGGACAAGCAATCCCACCCATTTTTATAACGGCTAATATGGCAATATAACAGGCAGGGTTCTTAGGTAAAAATACAAAGACACGGTCCCCCTTTTTCACACCTTGCTGTAATAAGACTGCTGCATAATGATCCGTCTTTTCTTTCACTTCTTTAAAGGTTAGCTTTTCCCTCACGTCCCCATTTACATAATGCAACGCTATTTTATTCCCGTATCCTTCATCAACATGGCGGTCAATCGTTTCATAGGCCGCATTTACCTTGCCTGTCTTTCTAAAATGAAGTTCCTGTGCTGCATCGTCCCAGATAAAGTTATTTCTCACTTCTTCATAATTGGGAAGATTATAAGGTCCAGCTAGTGGTAAAATCGTCTGTTCATTTTTCACCTGATTCGTCATGGTTGATTCTCCTTTTTTATGTTGTACGCGTTGAAATGGTTTTATTTAAATCAAGACTTTCCAAAATGGTTGTTTTCAACTTTGCGGCGCGCTCACTTCCCCGCTCGCGTGGATGTGCATCATTGATGCTCATTTCATGTGTTATTTCGCCTGGTTCACCCCGCAATATGATAATTCGATCACATAAATATATTGCTTCATCAATATCATGGGTCACTAAAACCATGATGGATTGATAGATTTTCCAAATATCGAGTAATAAATCTTGTAATTGCATTTTTGTAAAAGCATCAAGTGCACTAAACGGCTCATCCAATAACAATATTTCTGGTGAGGTTACAAGTGCACGAGCAATTGCCACACGTTGTGCCATCCCACCTGATAACTGCCTTGGATATAGGTCGCTATGATCCTCCAAACCAACATGTTTTAAATACTTTTCCGCCATGACGGTGTTCGCTTGTTTTTTTCCCTTCAAGCCAAACGTAATATTCTCAATCACATTCAACCATGGTAATAACCGTGGTTCTTGAAAAATAAAACCAGTTTGTTCATGAATGCCACGTGATGGCTGATCATTAATAAACACATGCCCATCATAATCCTGATCCAACCCTGATATGGCGCGCAACAATGTACTCTTGCCACAACCACTCGTACCTAATATCCCGATTATTTCACCTGGTTTTGCCGCTAGTGTTATGTTTTTCACGACTGTTTTATCCGCAAATGTCCGGCTTATATTTTCTAATTTCAGCCCCATACTCATCCCTCCTTATGCTTTTCCTAAATTGTCTTGCCAATGCAATGCACGCTTTTCGATAACTTTTAATAGGCCATCTGATAGTTTACCAATCAAGGCAAATAAAATAATACTCGCTAATATTGTTTCAGGTGATAAGGTGTTCTGGCCGAGAACGAGTAAATAACCAAGTCCTTCGCTTGCCCCCATCAATTCAGCAGCGACAACGAACATCCACCCAAGACCAAGCCCACTACGTAATCCAACGAGAAAAGAAGGCAATGATGCTGGTAAAATAATCCGTGTCACCAATTGAAATGAATTTAATCCGTACACATGACCTACTTCAATTAACTTTCGATCCACACCGACAATGCCACTTACCATATTTAAATAAACAGGGAAAAAGACACCTAGCGAGATCATTGTTATTTTTGATGGTTCTCCAATACCCATCCATAAAATAAATAAGGGGACCCAGGCGAGCGATGGAATCGATCTAAATGCTTGAATCATCGGATCGAGTAATTGCTCAGCTGTTTGATAAAACCCAACAAGTGAACCGAGAAGCACAGCTACGACGGTACCAATTAGAAAACCTGAAAAGACGCGATAGGTTGTAATGCCAATATGTCCCCATAAGGTTCCATTATCGAATAACCCTTTGATGGTCTCTAAAATGGTTGTCGGTGCTGGCAATTGATAAGCTGGAAAGAAGCCAACCCGGCTACCTCCTTCCCAAGCAAGGATTAAAAGAATGGGCAACACGCTCCCAAGTAGAATCGCTGAAGGATCAAATCTTTTGCTCTTTCTCTCTTTTTTCTTTGCGGCCTTTTGTTCCTGATCAAGGATGGTCATCACTTCTGCTTCTTGTTTACCCATCATGAATCACTCTCCTTTCGTTTCTTTCTTTATGACTTCTTCAGCAAATTGAGGTTCAATTAAATCAGTAATCAGTTCTTCCAGTTCAACTTGTTCATCAATCACTTCTCCTGCCTGAAGGACCTTTCCTGCTTCAATTAATGCTTGCTCATGATCCTCTCCTGGGATCGAATTTGCATAATCCGTTCGCTCCAATTGTTTCTCCGCTACTTCAATCGGGATCCCAGCCTCTTTAGCTAATATCTCAGCCGTTTCACCTGGGTTTTCTTCCGCCCATTTTCTTGCCTTCTCATAGACTTCAATCACTCGTTTTACGTATGCTGGATGGTCTTCCGCAAATTGTTCACGAACATTTAGAAAACCATATGTATTAAAATCAATTTCTCGATAAAATAGTTTGGCATCTGATTCCAATTCTAGTCTCGCCATATGAGGATCTAACCCTGCCCATGCATCAACAGAACCTGATAATAAACTTGATGCTCCATCTCCATGCTGCATATTCACAATTTCAAGATCATCAACCGATAGATTCGCCCCGTTCAATGCCCGAAGTAAAAAGATATACGGATCTGTTCCTAATGTAGCAGCTACCTTTTTACCTTTTAAATCCTGAACCGTTTCAATCTCTGATTCTTTATTTGCGACCAATGCCGTCCATTCTGGTTTGGAAAAAATATACACATTCTTAATCGGTGCTCCGTTTGTTTTCGAAATAAGTGCCGCAGCCCCTGCTGAAGAGCCAAAATCAACACTATTACTATTTAAAAATTCTAATGCTTTATTACTTCCTTGACTTAATGCCCATTCAATCTCAATATCTTCCTCAGCGAACTCCTCTTCCAGCCAACCAAACTCCTTCAAAACGAGACTTATTGGTGAATAATATGCATAATCAAGTCTAATTTCCTTTGGTTTATCTACCGCCTCCGAACTTGCTGAACAGCCAGCCATATATAATAGTACGAAACCAATAATTCCAATCCATATTTTTCTTCTTTTCACTTTCATATTGATAACCTCCCATTATTTTTTTGCATAAAAAAACTCTCTTTCATAAGAAGAGAGTGGATGAACGGAATCGATCTCTTCTTATCTGTCAGGATAAAACATCCTGTTGGAATTAGCACCACTTTAAATGATTGTTCATTTAATGGTTGCCGGGCGTCATCGGGCCATTCCCTCCGCCTCTCTCGATAAGAACTATGTAGTTTTTTTCCCTATCAGCAAATACCTGAATCAAATTCATTAAAATAAATAAAAACCTCCCTATGCTAAAGATAGAGAGGTTCATTCATTACAATTCTCGTCTTATCTTCCTAAGCATATTGCTTAGCTGGATGGAGCACCTTTTAAATGGTTTTCATTTAATGGTTGCCGGGTATCATCGGGCCAGTCCCTCTACCTCTCTGGATAAGAAATTATTTAATTCACTTCAAAAATTCTGATTAATTAAAATCCTAGCATGTTTATAATTTTAAGTCAAGACAGGAATCAAATAAAAGAGCCGTCATTTCACGTTTCCACAACATAATGGAAGCGCAATCACTTATTAAGCACAATCAACCCTGAGTGTTCCACTTGGTTATTGAAAAAAAGTTTTTATCTTCGATTTAAACGGCCTTAACAATAAAATTGTCTCTACTTGAATGAATTTCATAATTACCGAAATTAGCTACATCGATACAATATGTAGTTAAGAACGGTTCAACGAAACTATATGTTGTAACGGTGTTGCACTAAACCGGTATTATGAAATTCTTTAACTTATTTTGTTATTGGTGCTCGCCGGCGCATCCGTTGTTTCGGAATATCATTCATTTCATTTACTGAAACAACATCATCCACCTTCTTCTCTGGTTGTTTCCAATAGGCTTCATTTCCAGGCAAATCATCAAACCAGGCCGCTTCTTTCGGACAATCGAGTATCATAAATTTGCCATAATCACCATCTCGTGCTTGGTGAAATTTCAAGTATGCTTTTCCATCTTGAATGGCTAGTATTTCTACTTTACCCGCTGTGTGGCTCATCGATAAACGAACACGTTTGCCAAGTCCAGATGTCATTGCTTTTGCCTCTTCTACGATGTGATAGGCTTCTTCTAGTGGTAAGACGAACTCCTCATTTCCTCTTACCGGGCGGTTAATAAAGAAATAATAAGGTGTGATACCTGCCCAAGATAGTTTGTCCAATAATTCACCAAGGACATGGGCATCATCATTTATGCCTCTTAAAACTGGGGTTTGATTCACGACGATCGCACCTGCTTCATGAAGGGCTTCAAAACATTTCATCGCTTCCTCAGTTAGCTCGCGTGGATGATTGACATGGGCCATAATATAAATCCGCTTTTCTGGGGTGGAATGCTTCCGAATCACCTCAAGTAATTCTTCATTTTGATAAATAGCCATCGGATTGAAAACAGGTAATTTTGACCCGACACGAATAATCTTCACATGCTCAATCTCCCGAAGTCGGGTAAAGATCATATCCAGTCTTCGAGCAGCTAAAATGAGCGGATCCCCGCCTGTTAAAAGCACATTATCAATTTCGGGATGCTCACTAATGTATTTCAGTCCTGGCTCGACATCAGCCATCGCCTCTTTCACATCATTTCGGAACAACCGCTTACGAAAGCAATAACGGCAATACGCGCCACAGACTTCCGAACAAATTAATAAAGCTGTTGTCGTATATTTATGTTGACAACCGGGTACAACATAGTTCGTGTCTTCATCTGATGAATCCCATCTTCCATAGTCTTCGAGCTCGTCTGTACTTGGGATCACAAGTTTTTTAATCGGGTCATTTGGATCATCCCAATCAATTAATTCCAAATAATATTCATTTACCCGAAAAACAAATTTATCGGTAATTTCTTTGAGCTTTTCCCTTTCTTCCTCTGGAATTTGCTTAATTCGATCAATATCCGTAATATACCTCGTTTTCTTCATGAATTATCTAATCCCCCATTCTTTATTTTTAAGTTCAGCAAACAATATCATAAGGATACATCTATCCTGCATCCTTATGATTGACTTGATTATTACTAACTTTTAAACGGCACCCCTCCATGAAAGCGCTTGCATTTTTTTCATAAAAGGTAGTAGTCCGATAATTCCAACATACCACAGTCAATCAATATGTACAAACTGTTTTTTACATATAATGGGGGATTATCCCTCTATCATTTGCCTCTATAACCTCTACGATTTTAAGTTTGGTTATGTGTTTTCGCTACTTAGTCAATCTCCTTTGTACTTACGATTGAAATTTCCTTTAAAGCCTGAGTTGCTAAGCGATCTGCTTCTTGATTTTGCTTCCGCGGAATAAGTTTGTATTTTGGGGTGATCCCTAGTCGATCAAGTTCATGTTCTATTCGGTCAGCCCATATTGTCAGACTCTCTTCATAGCAGGCCCACTCTCCCTTTAGCTGATTGATGACAACCATCGAATCTCCAGTAAAGGTAACCGCCATATGTTGGACACCCAATCGCGCTAATTCTTTAACCGTCAAATGGAGTGCTGCATATTCTGCTTCATTATTCGTCCTCATATTCTCGACGAATGCATTTGTTCGAAGTCGGTATTTCTTATTGTTTTGTTCATAATAAATAACACAACCTAAACCAGCCTGTTTTGTTGCCTGATCAAATCCCGCATCAAAATAAACCTGTAGATGATGAGGTTCGTCTTGAATGCCTTCTCGGTACTTCTTCAAATCTTTCAAAGACCAGCGCCGATCATGGTCATCTGTAAACCACAAATCTTTCATATATTTTGTTTTAAAAATTTCCTGGGCAACTGGAATTGCCATTTCAATAGGCATTTGTTCGGATCGAAATGATGTTTCCATCTCTTGGGTCACTTTATAATTAAATTCAATCGTCACGTGCAAAACATCACCTTCTTTGTTAAAATTACATCAGCTTACATAATACGACATGTATTGCTACATATATGATGTGTTAATAAACGCTTTCTATTATCATAACCGAATGACAAGATTAATACGAATGAACGGTTAGATAGGAAGTATATCTATCATTTTCAATGATCATTGATTTATTGGTTACGATGCGTCTAAAATGGGGTATACTACTTTTATACATACTTTAAGGGGGGAGATTTCTGTGTATCCATTTTCACAGATAATAAACACATGAGTAAAAACAATGAAAATGTTTCCGAGGATAAGCTAGGTAAAGTTTTTTATATTTCCGCGTTCCTCGTATTGACTTTTGTCATCTGGGGTACGATGTCCCCTAGTTCGCTTACGGTAACAGCCGAATACACTTTAACATGGATGATTGACAACTTTGGTTGGTATTACATGCTCATTACGGCATTTTTTGTCTTATTTGCGATTGTCCTGGCGATCAGTCCTTATGGGAATATTCGTTTAGGAAAACCTGAGGATAAGCCAGATTATTCATGGATTTCATGGATTGGGATGTTATTTGCTGCAGGTATTGGTGTTGGATTTGTCTTTTGGGGTGTGGCAGAACCTGTCCTCTACTATTTAGATCCACCTGTTGGCTACGAATCCGAAACACGTGCTGCAGCAACTGCTGGGATCCGATATGGAGCATACCACTGGGCATTACACCCTTGGGCGATATTTTCCATCGTTGGCTTAACACTCGCCTATGTGCAATTTAAAAAAGGTAGACCGGCATTAATGAGTTCTGCATTCTATCCATTTTTAGGTAGAAATACAGACGGTAAAATCGGACAAACGATTGATGTTTTGGCCGTTTTAGCTACGTGTACAGGGGTGGCAACTACATTTGGACTAAGTGCCATGCAGATTACGGGTGGCCTTTCTTATCTAACCCCTCTTCCTAATAATGCATGGGTACAAATTATTGTTATTATTATTGTTACGATTCTCTTTATCTTTTCTGCAACAAGAGGGATTGATAAAGGTATAAAAATACTAAGTAACACGAATATGATAATCGCTGGAATTTTATTATTATTTGTTCTTGCCGTTGGTCCCACTCTCTTTATAGCCGAAAACTTTGTGACGACACTAGGTGGATATATTTCCAATGTCATCCCAATGAGTTTAACATTAACACCCTTTTCAGAGAGTGAATGGCTCGGTACAAACACGATTTTCTTCTGGGCTTGGCACATTTCATGGGCGCCTTTTATGGGCCTCTTTATTGCCCGTATATCTCGTGGTCGAACAATCCGTGAGTTCATGGCTGGGGTCTTAATCGTCCCTTCATTGTTGGCTATTTTATGGTTTTCAACTTTCGGGGGAACCGGTTTAAATATTGAAATGTTTGGAACAGGTGGGCTTGCTGAACTTGTAACAGGGAATGTTGAATTAGCGCTTTTCGCTACATTAGCAGAGTTACCTTTAAGTGCGATTACAAGTGTCTTGGCCGTACTGTTAATCTTTATTTTCTTTATTACTTCAGCAGACTCGGCTACTTATGTATTAGGAGCGATGACATCAAAAGGAAGTCTCAATCCTAGTATGCGTGTAAAAATAATTTGGGGAGTCCTGATAGCTGGTACGGCAAGTGTATTATTATTAAGCGGAGGTGGAGGGTTAGAAGCATTACAAACCGCATCACTTGTAGCGGCACTTCCCTTTTCGATTGTGATGCTCTTTATGATCGCCGCGATATTAATTATGTTTAGTCGGGATTGGAAACTTCATAAACGAGTTCAAAGGAAAGAACGCGATTTGAAAGTAAAAGAAGATTTCCGTGACGAATTTTTAGATGAAGTTAAGGATGGAGTCTATGATGATATGAAAGACAATGTCTATGATGAAGTCTTCGGAGACGTGAAAGATGAAGTGTATGATAATGTAAAAGAGGAAGTCTACGATGAGATGAAAGGCGAAGTGTTACAAGATTTCAAAGAAGAAATATATGAAGAATTAAAACAAGAAATGAAAGAAGAAATCTTCGACGAACTTGATTCAAATTCGGATTCGGATCATGATCCGAATAAAAATGACTAAACAATATGCGATAGATTGAATCTTTTATGAAACCAGCATTGGTTATGTATAGCCAATGCTGGTTTTTTTACGCAATAAAACTTCATAAACGGGTGATTGATCCAACATGGTGTGCACGATCTCATATAGCATTCATTTTTTCCAATTAGATGGTAAGTTTCTTTTCTAACAGTTCCTTGTTAAATAACACACGTTCATCTAATGGACGAACCTTCCGAGCCTGTTCATTATGCTCATATGATTTTTGATACTCTTGTAAATTATAATAACAAACACATAATTGCAAGTGAGGATAC
>DATGSG010000009.1:0-7713 GCA_035302925.1 Virgibacillus sp.
AATAGCCTTGCTACTACCTACCACAAAGATACAATCGCCTTCTTCATTATCATCCTCAATATCTGAGAATAACAAATTTGACATTTGATTATCAGTAAGTTTCTCAACATCTAATTCAGATATAAACATGCTTCACCTCTAGTTTCTTATTCCACAAACCCACCATTTTACTTTAAATGGGGATTTTATACCGTTTGGTTTATATACAACTTCCTTTTTTGGGTCAGTCCCCCACCACATTACAGTAATAAAGCACTACCTTAGCGGGGGACTGTCCCCTTATTCACTTATTCAAATGTTGGTTTATAAAAGGAGCGGTTATCCATGGCGAATAGTCGTTCTGTAAATTCTCCTGGTTTTACTTTTGCTAGACTTCGATCCAGCATATTCATTTTTGCATCAATTAGATCAATGAAATGAAGGATCTCTGCTTCTTGAACAAGCGGTGGTTTCGGACTTCCCCACTCCGCTTTTCCATGGTGAGATAAGACTAGATGTTGTAAAATCAACACTTCCTCCTCACCATCGACTTTTAGCTCTTTCGCGACATGGCCAATTTCTTCTACCATCATCGGAATATGACCGAGTAATTTTCCTTCTAATGTATAGGATGTCGTAATCACTCCTGATAACTCTTTAAGCTTACCTAAATCATGCAGAATAACACCCGCATATAATAAATCCTTATTTAGTTGTGGATACAATTTACACAATTCTCTTGCTAGATCTAGCATACTTACAATATGGTGTGCCAATCCAGATGCATATTCATGATGATTTCTTGAAGCTGCTGGATAAATGAATAGATCTTCTTGGTGATTTTTAATAAAGGTGCGGACAATTCGTTGCATCACTGAATTTTCCATTTCAAAAATAGTTTCTGTTAGTTTCTCCATTAAGACTTCTTTATCTACAGGTGCCTTTTCAATGAACTGATCGATTTGGACACCATCTGCCGGCTCTGATAAACGAATGGATGAAATCCTAAATTGAGCTTTTCCACGAAACTGATTGATATCTCCACTTACTTTAACTATTTCTTCAGCTGTAAATCGTTCTTCATCTTCTTTGGAAACATCCCAAAACTTCGCATCAATTTCTCCAGACTGATCCCTAAATATTAATGTTAAAAATGGTTTCCCATTGCTTGCAACCCCTTTAGTCGCTTCTTTAATTAACAAAAACCCTTCAAACGGATCACCAATATTGTAATTTGAAATTCCTTGATTCATCATGATCTCCTCCACTCATAATCGTAATTATATCTAAAAAGTACTTCTTTCCTTTTCCGTTATATACGTTCTATCAGATAAATAGGTGACTTGAGAAGCCGCTAGAGAATCAATTATTTCTTGCCTACTCGTAAATAAGATTACTTGCTGATTCTTCGAAATATCTTGTAAAATATCGATCATTCGCTCCATCCGTTTAGAATCAAAATGGACAAATGCGTCATCCATAATAAAGGGTAATTTATGTTTCTCACTCATGATTTCACTAATAGCAAGTCGCAAACAAATATACAATTGATCAATAGTTCCTTTAGATAGTTCATCAACGTCATACCATATTTGTTCAGCAGACACGACACGGAATGGTTCATCCGAAGTTGGTGCGACAAGATCTGTGTAGGCTTCTCCTGTAATTACCTTGAAATACTTTATTGTTTTATGGATAACTTTTGTTAAATGTTTATTACGGTAATTTCGCTGGGTTTCTTTAAGCATTTCTTTTGCTGTTTTTAGCACCGTCCACTCACGTACTAATTTATTTAATTCTTCCTTCTCCATGGCTAATTGATGGATTGTATTTGAATGGGTTTCCGATGACTCCATATTTTCCAGTTCAGCTTGTACGGCAGCTAATCGATTACGTTTAAGCTCGATTTCTGCTTCATTTTTGTCCATGATCTCCAGGGTTTGGTCTTTCTCAAGGGCCAACTGATGTTGATCAGGTTTATTTCGAATCAATTCTTCAAAAACCGTCGATGAAAAAGTGGATTGGAGTTGGGCTTTCTTTTCGGCTATTTTTTCTTCCAGATCCCGTTTTTCATAAAACATCTTAGACACTTCATAAAATTCATCCTCTGTTTTCACTTCACTCGTTGCATATAATTTATTTATTTCCGCCTCATAAATGGACATCGATTCGATCAAATCATTCTGTTCAGCCTTATTTTCCAGTACTTCTTGTTTACTTTCAGCGAGCATCCGCATACTCTCATCATGTGTAGTAACGAGGTCTACGATCATCTGAAACTGAACGGCAACTGATTCATTCGTATGCTCTTGATGATGTTTTTTCAAATGGTTTGTTACCCTTGTTTCATATTGAGTTAATTCTACCATTAATTCATTCATTTGTTTTTCGATTTGTTGTTTGTTTTGAACGACTGCTAGTAATTGTTTAAGTGAATAGTAAAACTCCGGCCAGTATGTCACTTCTATTTTCTCCAAAAAGGGAAATGTTTGATGTTGTGACTCGATTTGCTGATTGATTCGCCTTTCCCTTTGTTCCAGTACATTTCTTTTTTCATTCCATTGAATCATTTGAATTTCCAACGCTTTCAGTTGATTTTTCAATGAAGATTGACTGTTTTTGCTTTCCGTATGCAGCGTTAATAAGCGCTCTGCCTCCTGTACATCCTGTTCGTGATGAGGATGTACAGGATTATCCACAGGTTTCTCTTGTAACAGTTCCTTCATTGTTTGGATCGATCGCTTCCCCCAAAACCATTGCGCTACACCAGCAATGATCGATAAAGCCATGATATTATATAAGAAGGGCATCGTAAACATGGAGGCTAATCCTGCGCATAGGATTGCAAAGACAAGACTAGCGATTAACATGGTCTTACTATTTTCTTCTCGGCGCTGCTGGATATGTTCCCACTCCGCTTGTTTCTTGGCCGCGTTTTCTGATTCTTTTTTAAGATAGTCTGCCTGCTTATTCGCACGCACAATGTCATTCAGTTCATTGATTCGCTCTTCTGATAATAAGTGAGCTTCTACTTCTTCTATTTGTTCTATTATAAAATCTCGCTGTTTTTCCCATGTCATTTTCTCTTGTTTCGATTGTTCGCTTTCTAGTAATAGTTGTTCGGTATTATTTTTTAATTCATTCCATATTTTTTCAATGTGAAATGGCAGTGTCACGGTAGATAATTCATCTCGTGTGAGTCCGATATGCAAATCATCTAATTCCGCTTCAATCTGAGCCACTTGTTTAGCCAATTCCTTTTCCAATTGGCTCTGTAGCTTCTTATTTTCCTCATATTCATTCTTTTGCTGAATCAACGCTTGCATTTCCTCATAAAGATCGTTCGCAATGATCTGTTGTTCCATCTCTTCTTGTTTTGCCACGATGCGATCTAGATTTGCTTTTAGTACATCATATTTACTCTGTATGGGTAATCGGCTTTCCTTTAATGTCTGTAATCGTTCCCGACCATTTTCGGGGAACTTTATGGTGGTCGGATAGGTTGCTTGTTGGTTAATATCATGATGATAATCCTGAATGATAGATTCATTGTTTTGCTGTTTTTCAATTAGCAATAGTCTATCCTTTTCACGGACTCCCATCTTTCGTAATTCTGAAATCTCAGCTTTTAGCATCGTTATGTCCTGCTGTTTCTCTATATATGTTCCTTCGTTCTGCTCCATACTTACGAGCTCTGCTTGTAATTGATCAAGCACATTCAATTGTTCATTGATCACAGGTCTCTTTCCATTTGGCTTAAACAAGGCATCTAATTTTTGATCCAAGTTCTTTTCAATCAAATAAATATTATTAGATCCTGTTAACCCAATACCTAGCAATACTTCTCCCAGATCCTCGTCTTTCATTTCCTCAAATGCTTGTAAGTCCAAGGCAGAAAATGAGTAAATGGATTGATAAATATCTTTCGTCATGCCTCTTAATCGTTCCTGTAACCATGTCTCATCACATTCTGTTCCATCAGCAAGAAAACAACGAGCCGCTCCCTTTTGAACCTCGTCCAATCGCTCAATCGTATAGATTCCAACCTGTGGATCCGAAATGCGTAAACGACCACCCATTTTACCACTCGTTTTTGGACGATAGTAATTGCGTTTTTTGGGTGGATAACCAAATAACATAAAAAGGATAAAGTTTTGTAAGGTTGATTTACCTGATTCATTCTCACCATATACACAGGTGAATTGGTTTTCGGTAAAATCAATCGTATAATCCACCCATTTTCCAAAGCCATAAATCGTTGCCTGCTCGATCTTCACGTTTTCACCTCCGCTTTCTACTATGTAGCAATTCATTCATTAGTAAATCTCGTGCTTCGGATTTAATGGCCATTCCTTCCTGTTCCGAAATCATATCGACATATTTCCGAGCTTGTCGATGTTTAAATAATTCTTCAGTCATGTCATAAATCGTCCCCTCTTCAACTTGACGGGCTAATTCACTTATAAAATGATCCCCTTGCTCCAAGCGTTGTTTCGATGATTCGACTTCAACTTGAAGTGAATGGCGAAAAATATAACTCCATTGACTCGATTGGATCGTTGTTTCATTGATTAGATCAATGATCTCTTGTAGGTCTCCATCATTTTCCCATTGATTAAGTTGCTCTTGTTTACTAACTAAAATCAGGTCGATCAACTGTGGGGATGCCGAAGAATCTGTAGTCAGTTTATGTTGAATCATCCTTTCTAATTGATGAATTTCTTCACAAGCGGAAACATCCAGCATCAGCCTCGTAAACACAATCGATTGCAAGGGTATAAAATCCACTGTTTGTTGATTTTCTGATAAAACGACGTGTACACATCCCTTTTCACCTGTTTCATTTCGATGTCTACCTTGAATATTACCTGGATAAACGATAGAGGGATCTTCTTTTAATATCTCTTGCTTGTGAATATGTCCTAATGCCCAATAATCATAAGATGAAGTCATCAATTCGGATAGCTGAAAAGGTGCGTATGTATCATGCTCTGTATTTCCCTGCACACTACCGTGTAACATCGCAATATGATAGGGTATCGTTTTATCAACTACCTGATATTCAGCTGTTTTATTCGTTAATACTGCTCGGTTTTCATAACTAAATCCATTGATCTCTGCAATTTTCTGACCGTCTTTAGAGTGGATAAAATGACGTACTTTCTCATCTGGAAATATAAAAACATTATCAGGATATGTAACAGGATGCCTATTTCCCTTGGTATAATCGTGATTACCATAAGATAAATAAACATTAATATGATGTCTTTCCAACTCTTCAAAAGCTGTCCGGAGCCTAATTTGTGCTTTGAGACTTTGCTTTTCATTATCAAATAAATCTCCAACAATAAGTAAAAAGTCAACTTGAGTCTCAATCGCCATATTAATCAAGCGATCAAGTGCGGCAAAAGTACTTTCACGTACTTGTTCAAATATGGAGGCTGGCATATGCGCTAACCCTTTAAAAGGACTATCAAGATGTAAATCCGCAGCATGAAGAAACGATATTTCCTTTGACATAAACTCACCATCCTAATACATGATCTATTCTCTTTATTGTATCAAAATCAGGATAAGAATACACGTTCGTTTCCCTAGATGTTATAAAATCCTGGATATTATGCCATTATTCTATCTTTTATGATAGAATAATGGCATAATAATGAATACGATAGCTTTATATACTGTTTTAAAGTGTGAATATCATTTTATTTTTGGGGGGAATAATAATGAAAACTTATGCATTGACCGTATTTGATAAAGCGGGCGAAAAACTACTTGATGAACATTTTGATGCCGCTAATGACGAAGAGGCGAAAGAAAAAGGCACTGCCCGGCTCACTGAAAAGGATTATCTTGAACATACACACCGTTGTGTTACATCAACAGGTTCATTAGTATTATTTCATCGGTAAATAAAAAATCCACCATGATTCGTCATGGTGGATTTTTATATCGTGATCCACATTATTTCCCTTTAAATGTTGGGAAACGCTTATCAATAAATGCGGCAACCCCTTCTTTATGGTCCTCTGTGTTTCTTAACTCCCATTGTGATTCTCTTTCCTCTTGCAAATAATATTCTAATTGGGCCCGCTTCTCTTGATGATACATAAGCTTTGTTTTCAACATGGCAATCATTGGTGCAGCTAATAATTGTTGGGCTTGCTCTGTCGCATCTTCCAATACATCTCCGCTTGTCACAATGTCGACTACCCCCATTTCTTTAGCTTCTTTGCCTGTCACTTGCTGTAAACCCCAGGTGAATTGTTTCGCCTTATGTACACCAAGTCTCTCGCTAAGGAAAAAGTGACCCCCACCATCTGGCGCAAGACCAATTCCCATAAATAATACACCAAGCTTTGCATCAGATTGAGCGATTACATAATCAGCAGTTAAAGCAAGACTCAATCCCAATCCAACAGCAGATCCTTGGATGGCAGAGACAATGATTTTTGGCATCATATAAAGCTTCAATACGATTTTCTCAATCGTCACCATGATCTTCTCAAAGTCTTCTTTCTCCGAGTTCTCTTGTAACATATTTACAGAACTTACGAACGAGAAAGCCCACTCCTTTAGGGGTGGGATGATAGTGAGTTCGGCGTGGAGCATCCCCTTGGGGGTGTCGTAAGCCGACATCTATCAGTTTCTCGTTCTTTTTTGTTTTCTAATTGTGCATGTAGGCATTTCGAACATATGATCGCCATGATGTGATATGGGTATAGAAGATTTTCGTAGAACCAGGACAACTGTAAGTCTTTTCAACTATCATTTTGTATTTTGTGCTCGATACCGTAGAAAGATATTCCTTAATGAACAAGTAGACTTGTGCAACGGTCAATGGCAGAACTTCGTCGCACTGCATCATCAGGAAATCGCAATAGTGTAGGGATGGCAACCTCAACCGCAAGGTTGATAAGGTCGCCCTAGGAAGTGTGATGTTGGTGGCAAGTTCCCACTCCACTAATCCAAAGAATCCCACGGGTTTAGCCGTGGGAGTTGTCAGCAACCTTGTTAGCCGTTTTATCACTCATCATATAGAAGGTCTTATTTCCTCCCGGCCCTTTAATGGCTTCTGCTTCTAATATATTTTCTTTGTTTCTAGGCATTTCAAGTCCCAATTTTTCGGAACTAGCTTCTAAGGCATCTTTTCAGAAAAATTGGGTACATGTTAAAGTTGTAACGAATGTTAGACAAAGGAGCATTTAACATGACAAGAAGAAAACGGCGTACTTTTACTCCTCAAAATTAAAAGCCAAATGATAAAGCTGTATGACAATGGAATACTTAAGAGCGTCATTATTTTTCAATATGAATTAACTCTGATGTGTTGAATCGAAACATTGATGATCAAAAGGAATCAGTCGTTGTCGTATGTGACTTAACTTAGGGGCAAGGGATTTTCAAGTTATCTAAAACGGAACTAACAAATGATATTCACTTTACAAGTCTTGACCACCTTACTGGTTGGATAATCGAATTAAGTATGTAGACGAGTAGAATTACTTGGTGAACAGGCTATAACAAGACCCATTTATCTTCTGATAAGCATGTGTAAGCTGATGATAACTCCTTTTCATTGCTCATTAGGTGATGAAATAAAAAATGCTAAGTGAAATAGAAAGAGGCGAAAGTCTGTTAATCCTTTCCAGAATGGACTATTTATATTAAAATAGGAGACAGTAAAATGTAACTACTTTAATGCCATAGGTGGACAAGGAGATTTGACCA
>DATGSG010000010.1:0-17031 GCA_035302925.1 Virgibacillus sp.
TGCTTCAAAGCTAGCTGCAGATCGTATCAATGTATTAATAAATCACCAACAAACTGCATGATTTCTGTTTTTAAAAATACAATTCAGGAAATTGGGGAAGTCTTTGTATTTTTAAAAAGAGCAATTATGAAATTGATTCAATTAGGTAAATTATTGATATCATTATTCATGAGGATTCCACCTTTTTGGTTTGTTTGTCTAAAACTATTATACCAAAGGTGAGAATCCTTTTTAAATCAGACAGTTTACTGAGTATTAGAGAAGTTACCCCGTAAACATTTTACTCATACTATAGCGATATCACTCCAACAGCGAAGTGACTTCACTTGTTACGGTAATGATGAGATTCATTCAGATCATTTTTAGATAGAAGCTTTCTTAATGTTTTTCCCTCGTGCACCCTTCTCTACCTATGTTATATTTAAGGTATACACGTGAATGAATTTCATAATTACCAAAACCAGCAACACCGACACAGCATGTAGTTAAGAACGGTTCAGCGCAACTATATGTTGTATCGGTGTTGCACTAAACCGGTATTATGAAATTCACTAACGTATATGGGAGGCGATAAACATGACAAAAAGAATACATGCATTACTAAAGGTTCTAGAAAGTAACCATCTTGACAGTATCCTGATAACTTCTAAGGAAAACGTGTACTATATGAGTAATTATTATACAGATCCACATGAACGATTGATCGGTGTTTTTATAAGTCGACATCATGATCCCTTCTTAATCGTTCCAGCTATGGAAATAAATGATGCCAGAGCATCCGGATGGTCCTATGACATAATGGGACATCATGATCATGAGGATGTGTGGAAGTTGCTAGCTGACTTCCTTAAAAAGAATGATTTAATGCCACAATCTCTTGGGATCGAAGAAGATCAACTAGCGGTATCACGATATCAAGCACTCAAAGAAATCCTACCGCAAACAGTCCTAACACATGCACAAGAGATACTATCGGGATTGCGAGTGATTAAGGATGATCGTGAATTTGAATTATTAAAACAAGCAGCTGAATTAGCCGATTTTGGAATCCAAACAGGCATCCATGCCTTGAAAGAAGGAAGAAGTGAATTAGAAATCATTGCGCAAATCGAATTCGCCCTCAAAAAACAAGGTGTTCAACAGATGTCCTTTTCAACCATGGTTCTTTCAGGAATTAAAACTGCTTCACCTCACGGAAGTCCAAGTAAAAAGTTAATTGCACCGCATGAACTTGTCTTATTTGATCTTGGCGTCGTTTTTAATGGGTATTGCTCTGATATTACGCGAACAGTTGCCTTTGATTCTGTTTCAGAAGAGCAAGAAAGGATCTATCATACTGTATTAGCGGCTGAGCAAAAGGCGATTGAAGCGTGTCAAATTGGGTCGGAAATTGGAGAAGTGGATCAGGTAGCTCGCCAATATATTCAACAAGCTGGATATGGCGACTTCTTTCCACATCGAATTGGGCATGGACTCGGGATCAATGTACATGAATACCCTTCGATCCATGGTCAAAATAAATTGCCCATTCAAGCGGGAATGTGTTTTACCGTGGAGCCTGGGGTTTACGTACCAGAGACTGGTGGCGTACGAATAGAGGATATGATTTTTATGACGGAAGAAGGCCCTAAACAGCTCACCGAATCACCGAAGGAATTGCTCGTCATCACGTGAACACCACAGATGCATTCTATACAAAAAATCCCTCCAGTAAATATGGAGGGCTTTTTATTCATTCAATTTGTAGAGAACCGAATGAATTTCATAATTGCCAAAATCAGCAACATCGATACGGGTGTGGCACTAAACCAGTATTATGAAATTCATTAAACTACTAATTCTTTAAAAGCTCTTCTACCTCTTTATAAGCGAGTCCATGTGCATCAGCAACTGCTTTAGATGTGATAGAACCATCCATTGTATTCAAGCCTTTTAATAATGCAGGATCGTCAAGACAAGCCTGTTCATACCCTTTATTTGCAATTTGCAAGGCATAGGGTGCGGTGACATTCGTTAGACCAATGGTAGCCGTCCGCGGCACGTTTCCAGGAATATTTGAGACCGCATAATGTAGGACGCCATGTTTTGTATAGGTTGGGTTCTCATGTGTCGTCATGCGATCGCTCGTTTCAAAGATCCCACCTTGGTCAATAGCAACGTCCACAATAACCGAACCAGGTTCCATCGTTTTCACCATTTCTTCCGTCACTAAAGTGGGGGCTTTCGCTCCTGGGATTAATACCGCTCCAATAACAACGTCCGCACTCGCAACCTCTTTGGCAATGTTCATTGGATTCGAAATAATTGTATTTATTTGTGAGCCAAACAGATCATCTAACTGTTTTAAGCGTTCAGAACTCAAATCAATCACCGTAACCATCGCCCCGAGTCCAACAGCCATTTTGACCGCATTTGTACCAACAACTCCCCCACCAATAACCGTAACTTTCCCTCTTTCTACACCTGGTATTCCAGCTAATAACACACCTTTACCGCCTTTTGACTTTTTTAAGTATTCAGAACCTATTTGTGTAGCTAAATAACCTGCTACCTCACTCATAGGTGTTAATAATGGCAATGATCTGTTCTCGAGTTGGACCGTTTCATAAGCAATTGCGACAACTTTCTTTGCAACCAACTCCTTCGTCAACTCTTTTTCAGCCGCCAAATGGAAATAAGCAAAGATTACGAGTCCCTCATAAAAATAATCAAACTCTTCAGGTAACGGATCTTTCACTTTCATAATCATTTCTTGAGCCCAAGCTTCTTTCGCCGTTAAAGTTATCGTAGCACCAGCTTCAGCATATTCACCGTCTGTAAAACCAGACCCTTCCCCTGCCTTTGTTTCAACAAATACATCGTGTCCTGCATTTGTTAATGATAAAACCACAGCTGGTGTCATACCAACTCTGTTTTCACTGCTCATTATTTCTTTAGGTACCCCTATTTTCATCGTGTTCCCCTCTTTTTGTTAAATTAACAACAGTTAATGAATTTCATAATACCGGTTTAGTGCCACATACTGTATCGATTTTGCCGATTTTGGCAATTATGAAATTCATTCCAGTTAATGAATTTCAATTAAAAATAAGTTTATTACTCTTCATGATATAATAACTGGCAATTCATTGTCAAACGAGTCACTGCAATTGTTTTTTGATTGAATGTGTTTCTCAATAGATAGGGTATCTGTTCAAATTCGAAAAGAAATGCAATAGGAAGCCACCTCACGAAGGAGATGGCTTGATGATCATGGCTATTTACTTTGATTATTATACGTGTAAATACTCTTATTATTAGATAATTTATCTTCCAATACACCGCTTTGGTAACTTTTATTAATTTGATTTTGAATGGCTGAGATCTTCTGATTATCTCGATAGTAGGGATCCTCTTTTTTTCTGTCTTTACTCATCACTTCACCTCCCTGCCTTAGTTTCTACACATTGGGTACAAACATGTAGTCGTTTCACCAGGAACCCATATGGTAATTGTTTACTACCCCTATAAAAGGGTATATACTAAGTAGTAGGGAGGGATTTACAATGAATTTACAATATAAAGATGTAATTGTTGCCATTGATGGATCAAAAGCTGCTGAAAAGGCTTTTAATAAATCGATTACGGTAGCTAAGAATAATGATTCTCGCCTTATCCTAACTAATATTATTGACTCAAGATCATTTGCAACAGCAGAGGCTTATGACCGAACACTAGCAGAACGTGCAGATGAGGAAGCTAAAAAATTAATTGATCGTTATGTAAATCTTGCTACAGAACAAGGTGTCGATAATATTGTTAAATGTATTGAATATGGTTCACCTAAAGTAAAAATCGCCAAAGAAATCGCGAAGACATTTGAAGCAGACTTAATTATTTGTGGTGCGACAGGAATGAATGCGGTTGAACGTTTTTTAATGGGTAGTGTTTCCGAAAGCATTACACGTTATGCCAAATGTGACGTACTCGTCGTTCGATAAAAATAATTTAAAAAATAACGACTCATTTATAAATGAGTCGTTATTTTTATCTATAAACACTCTTTTTACTTCACTAAAACTTAACATTCTAAATCACATCACAAATCCCGGATTTCACGTAAATAGATACACATTAATGAATTTCACAATCCCTATTTATAAGTTCTATAATAAACATCGAATTATAATTTTGTAATGCGGACGGTATCCCGAGCAATGGCTACTTCTTCATTCGTTGGAATGACGATTACTTTTACAGGGGAATGTGAATAATTAATAAAGCGTTCTTTCCCCCGCGCTTGATTTAAGTCCGGATTCCAATAAACACCCATGAACTCAAGTCCTGTCAATACCTTTTCTCGTACTAAGACACTATTCTCTCCAACTCCTGCGGTGAAGATGATGGCATCAACACCTGACATTCTAGCGGCATAAGATCCTAAATATTGGTGTATCCGAGCAGCAAAAACATCCAATGCTAGTTGTGCCCGATCATTTATTGCCGCATTTTCTTCGATATCTCTTAAGTCACTTGAGAATCCTGATAACCCTAACATGCCACTCTCTTTATTAAGGACATTTAATATTTCAAAAGCGTTTTTTCCCGTTTTTTGCATGAGGTACGGGATTAATGCCGGATCAATATCTCCTGATCTCGTTCCCATCGTTATTCCAGCAAGTGGTGTAAAGCCCATTGAAGTATCAATCGACTTCCCACCCTGAATCGCCGCAATACTTGCACCATTACCTAAATGACAAGATATCAAGCGAAGTTGTTCCAGTGGTATTCCTAATAGTTCAGCCGCACGTTGTGAGACATATTGATGTGAAGTACCATGAAAACCATATTTTCGAATCCCGTACTTCTCATAATACTCATAGGGTAAACTATATAAATAGGATTTCTCAGGCATTGTTTGATGAAATGCAGTATCAAAAACAGCAACCATTGGGATCGATGGTAACACCTTCTTAAATGCATGAATACCCGTAAGATTAGCAGGATTATGAAGTGGCGCTAGTTCGGTGAGGCCTTCAATTTCATGGATCACCTGATCGGTAATAATAACCGACTTACTAAAGAGCTCCCCACCATGCACAACACGATGGCCAACAGCATTGATCTCCTCTAAGGATGAAATACTTCCGGAAGATGTTAATTTTTCTAGCAACTGCTTAACAGCCTCCGCATGATCCGGTATCTCTGTAATCTTCTTCTTCTCTTTTCCACCTATGTCCATTGTAAAGCTTGAGTTAGGTAAACCAATTCGATCAATAGCCCCCATCGCCAACACTTTTTCAGCAGGCATTTCAATCAATTGGAACTTTAACGATGAACTACCAGCATTTATAGCTAATACATTCGTCATTCCTGTCACACCTCTCACTCATTCCTTATTCGTTTTAGTATTGATCGCAAACCAATTATTAACTTGCCCTAAAATATCTTCCATTGCCCCTGTGTCTTTAAAGGAAGGTAAGTCAACGAGTAAAGGTTGTTTTGGAGCGATCGTCTCCTTGCCTTGCTTTTGTAAAATGAGCACACTTTTAACATTTTTCTTGGATGAAAAGGCGGTTTCAGGCAAGCGTAAAACTCCAACAATATGCGTGTTTTCTTGTAAAAACTGATGGAGCTTGTCCGACTGATCACTATCAAATAAAAATTCGGGTATAAGTAATATTAAATAACCACCTGATTTTGTATAGGTCAAACTTTGTTCAATTAATAGATGGTGGGCGTAGGAGTGACCCTCACTTGCTTTTAATTCGAAGTCATTCGCTCTGATATCATCTGGATAATAGCCAACCGGTAAATCAGACACCACCAAGTCAACTGGATCGAGTAGGAAAGGACGCAGACTATCTTGATGGAAGAATTCAATATTCATCTTTTGTAAATTAGCGTTTAAAAGTCCTAACTTAATTAATGTGGGATCAATTTCACTCCCATAAGCATCGGTTGATTGGCTTAATTGACCTAACACGGTCGTGAGTAAATTACCTGATCCACTAACCGGGTCAAACACGCGTAAATGTTCATTATCTTGTGTCAGTTTGCCTGCTAAGTATCCCATTAATAATGATACGGTTTCAGGCGTGATTAAATGTTGTGGCTGTGTTGAGCGTTGCATACCTTTAAGAATCGCTAACTGAATAGATTTTCGTATGTCTTCAGCCGTATACTCTGAAATTGTAATCTCTTTGAGAGCCGTCGCCAATTTATGTGAAATCAGATCATCTAAATGATCACCAGGACGTTCATAAAAAAGCGCTGCTAACGTAATTGCCAAACTATCTAAGTATGGTTCGTCTGCATGTTGTTGAATATTCTCTGTCGTTTGATCCAACCATGCATACAATGTTTCGATATTTGTTTTCTCCATTTTTCCCCACCGTTCTTACAATCTAATCTACTATTAGTATAGCAAATATACGCTATACATGTATAGACAAACACTATTTGTTGATGACCGTGTATCATCTGTTGAATGAAATTCATTACTGATAAATGAAAAACCCTCTCCAATCACCTCTATGTGATTGAAGAGAGTTCATTGACATTACTTAGCGTTTTTAGCGGCTTCCAACGCCTGATCATAATCTGGATGATCAGTCACTTCTTGGACATATTCTACGTAGACAATCTTATCATTTGAATCAATCACAAAAATGGCTCTCGTCAATAATCTTAATTCTTTTATAAGAGCACCATATTTTTCGCCAAAATCTGCGTCACGATGATCTGATAATGTTGCTATATTTTTAACCCCATTTGCTGCACACCAACGTGTTTGCGCAAATGGTAAATCCATACTTATTGTTAATATGTTGACATTATCAATCTTGTCAGCTTCTTCATTAAAACGTTTCGTTTGATCTGAACAAACCCCTGTATCGATTGAAGGAACAACACTAACTAACTTTACTTTTCCTTTATAATCACGTAATGATACTTCCTCGAGATCATTTGATAACACCGTGAAATCAGGTGCTTGATCACCGACTTTTATTTCTGTTCCAACAAGTGTAACTGGATCATTTTGAAATGTAATCTTAACCATATAAATCAATCCTCCTATATAGTTGCTTATTAACCTTCTTATTCATTATGATTAATTTACCAATACTTGTCCAACAATATAGGTTAAGATTTACATTCATTGAACCAGACCGTTTATTTTAAAAATGGATATTCTAATCTTGCTCCCTTTACAGATCATAATTTGTATGGTCTTTTGAAGCATTTTTATCTTGTGAGCTTCCCGATTTCGATCGTATCGACTCATTGATCATCTGCTGTATTTTATCAAGGGCTTGTGGGGCGTAATCGAGAACTTTTTCATAAATTTGTGCGTTTTTATCTAAGTGGATCATTTTGACACCTTGCTTATGGACGATGAGAAAAGCCACCGGGGTAATCGACACACCTCCACCACTTCCACCGCCAAAAGGTAAAGTCGATTCACTTGATTCCGAACTTTCTTTGCTTGAGTTAAACTCACTTCCACCTGCTGCAAAACCAAAACCTACTTTTGACACCGGTATAATGATCGTACCATCCGGTGATTCTACCGGATCACCAATAATTGTGTTGACTTCAATCATTTCTTTTAAATTTTCCATCGCAGTAACCATTAATCCCTGAATTGGATGTTCATCCATACGTATTCTCCTTATCCTACATGCTCGTACGTTGTTAAATTCAAATGATTTCACTTCGACTGAATGTACGTATGAATAGCTTGTCCCGTTTTTATCGTTACAATACAATCAATTTTTGTTTGTAACATCCGTTCCTGAAAGTGAGGAATGACATTGATTTTCGGCTGACATTTGACCACTGTTTTTTCAGATAAACGACCGAATAGAACACCTTTACTTGTCCACACCCCACCTGTAATCAACCCGGTTGTACTCGCTTCACCTGTCCCAATCCTTGTATTCCACTCAAATTGATGAATATGGACGACACTTAAAAATTTGCCTACATCTTTAGCGGCTTCCTTTATTTTTGCTAACATATGCTTGTCTTTATTTGATGATCGGTCCATATTTGTTAATACATTCCATAGGTCCACTTCATCCCATTCTACAAGGGGAATGAGCCGCTTCAACAAACGAAGATGATAAAGATACACGGTAACCTGAACAACATGCTCACTTTTCGAACAGGTATAGCTTATAATAATCGTAAGTTTGGCATATAGGATAAGATAAACAATTAAGATAACGATCAATATAATAAAAGCACTATATACGTACATCTTCGCTCACCTCTCTGGGCCATTAGTCAATAGGCTGTGACAATTTCAACATAATAACCAATTATTTTCTATCTGATATGAAATTCATTAGGTAATAATCTATTCAGATGATAAAATAGAAGTGTATAAATAGGAATGAAAGGCGGTCAAACAAAATGCCACAATTAAGAAGTATTTACTTTTATTACTTAGATCATACGGACCTAGATAAAAGAGTTGATTTATTAATCGATTTAGCAAGAAAAAATAACTTTGAAATTGTCAATGATCCGGAAGATGCTAGTATTATTATTAGTATTGGTGGAGATGGTGCTTTTTTACAATCAGTACGTAAAACCGGTTTTAGACAAGATTGTTTATACACAGGTATTACCGGTGCTGATGAATCAGGACTATACTGTGATTTTAATTTAGATAATATTAAAAAGATGTTTAAGTCAATTGAAAATCAAGAATGGGAGGTTCGTCGTTTCCCTGTTATCGATGTACAAGTTAATGGTGAGTCTTCATTTCATTGTTTAAATGAAGTTAGTATCAGATCAACCATTATTAAGACCATCGTGATCGATGTCTCTATTGATGATCAATATTTTGAAACGTTTCGCGGTGATGGCTTAATTGTTGCTACCCCTACTGGGAGTACGGGATATAGTAAATCGATTCATGGTGCTGTGATTGATCCACTTATCCCTAGTTTTCAAGTATCGGAGTTAGCTTCTTTAAATAATAATCGCTACCGAACGCTTGGTTCTTCCTTTGTGCTCAGTAAGGACCGCAAGTTAACATTAGACGTTGTTCAAGATGGTAATGATTATCCAGTTATCGGGCTCGATAACGAAGCTTATTCCATCCGCAATATAAAAAACATCACCGTCACCTTAAGTGACCGCATCGTAAAAACGTTGAAATTAAAAAACAACTCCTACTGGGACCGTGTGAAAAGAACCTTCTTATAACAGGAGCCAGTCGCTACTCCACTTTTCCTTTTATCGACAGGCCCATCGAGAGCAAAAAATCGTCCCCATCGATCGGAGACGATTTTTTGAATGTACAAATTTTTGTGTAACAGGACCGTTTTCCAAACAGCTTTGCCCAATCATTAATAGACGTACATATAATTTATTCCTCTATAAATTCGAGCGTAGGTATGAACTGTGACATATGTTCTTTCACATCGTTATAATGTTCCGCAGCATCTGGTAATTCTTGATCTGTTAACTCAAACATCGGCATTGGTTTCCATTTTCCATATTCAATATATGTAGGCATAAATTGTAAAGCAGATATGTCAATCCTATCTTCACCATCTTTCTTTACTTTGGTTATGGTACATTGAAAAATACCGCCAATCTGCCGATCTAAACCTTCCTGTCCAGATAGGAAGTTGCCTAACGAATAAATAGCCAATAATTCATTTCCTTCTGTTCCTTCTATCCATTCAATCGGTTGTAATACATGTGGATGATGACCGAGAACAATATCCACTTCCTCATCAGCTGCAAATTGAACAAGATCTTGTTGTTTCTGACTTGGCAATGGCTCATATTCAATTCCAAAATGTAAACTTAAAACAACAACATCTGATTTTTCCTTTGCGAGCGCAATATCTACTGCCATCGTATCCTTGTCAATCATGTTAACTAAGTATTCTTTTCCCGATGGTATGGCAATGCCATTTGTTGAAAATGTATAGGCCAAGAAAGCGACTGAAATCCCTTCTTCCGTATCTATGACCCGAATATCATCTCGATCTGCTTGATCCTTATAGGCACCTGTATAGAGCATATCAATGTCATCCCAATGATTCATTGCATTTTGAATGGCCTCCTCTCCTCTATCTAATGTGTGGTTATTGGCCATTGAAACGATATCAACACCAACCTCCTTTAGCGCATCACCAACTTCATAAGGACTATTGAATGCTGGAAAGTTCGATAATCCGATTTCCTCTCCACCAATCATTGACTCCTGATTAGCAAAGGTAATCGTCGTCTCATTTAAATAAGGGGCTACCTGTTCTAAAAATGGCATAAAATCATACCCCTCATCCGTTTCTGCTACTTCATATACACGATCATGAATTAAAACATCGCCAATAGCGGCTAATGTAATCGATGGATTTCTTTCGCGAAACTTTTCAATCGGCTTCGTATGCAAAATATCTTGCATGAAATCCTTGTTTAATTCCTGTTTGTAGTTCGGAACGGACGGATTCTCACAAGCTGTTAGTATCAAAAAAGATAAAAATGCGATAAGTAAATAAATTGTTTTATTCTTCATTATAATGAACTCCTCTATGTATAAACTACCCTGAATAATCAATCTTCCCCGTATACCATAGGCTTTTTTTCGATTTACAAGGGGGGTTCTGCAATTTTAGCTTTCTACATCTTTTTAAACAAGTACAATCCCGAACATAACATCATAAGAAAGGCTATTCCGTAATTGGAATAGCCTTTGATCCATATTTCATTCACTTTTTAATTTTACTGCATTCCACTAAACTGTTGTTGAGCCATCTGTACAAGACGTTTTGTGATTTCTCCTCCAACAGATCCATTTGAACGTGATGTCGAATCAGGACCAAGTTGGACACCAAACTCCTGAGCGATTTCAGTTTTCATTTGATCTAGTGCTTGTTGCGCACCAGGGACTACCAATTGGTTTGAATTTGAACTATTCGGCATGATCATTCACCTCCTTGGTACACTTAGAATGTGTCAGATGAGGTGAATCCATTCACGATATAACTTGGTATTTGTTGTTAGTTGACCCATTCTTTATGATCGAACTGACCATTGCTCTTATAGAAGATCAGAAAATGATGAGTCTACATCAGCATCTGTCACCAACACAACTTCGATCCCTTGTAAAGCTTCTGTTATTAAATCTGAAAAGTCAACTTGGGATTCAAAATAATTAACCTTTTCCCGAGTTGGATTCGTCTTTGGAGCTTTAGGCATAAATACGGTACAACAATCTTCAAATGGACGGATTGAAATATCATACGTGTCGATTTGTTCCGAGATCTTTATGATCTCTTCCTTATCCATCGTAATTAAAGGACGGAGAATCGGGTAGTTCGTCACTTCATTAATGGCATTCATACTGCCCATCGTTTGACTTGCAACCTGTCCAAGATTCTCTCCAGTTGTCATTGATAAGATCGCTTCCTGCTCACAAACACGCTCACTAATCCGCATCATAATTCTACGCATAATTGTCATCGTATAACGATCCGGAATATCTTTGAAAATAGCCTGTTGTAACTTAGTAAATGGAACCATATGAATCTTTACCTGATTTCCATAAACGGTTAATTTTTCAGCTAAATCAATCACCTTCTGTTTCGCACGTTCACTTGTAAAAGGAGGTGAGTGAAAATGAATCGCATCCACTTGGACTCCTCGCTTCATTGCCAAGTAGCCGGCTACAGGACTATCAATGCCTCCAGACAGTAATAACAATGACTTCCCACCTGTACCCACAGGCAAACCACCTAATCCCTTTGTTTGCTGTGATGTCACATAGGTTGCTTTATTTCTAACTTCAACTTGCACTTCAACATCTGGATGATGAACATTCACCGTTATGCCTGTCGTGTTTCTTAACAAGTGACCACCTAACAGTTGATTCATCTCTTGTGATCTACCTGGAAAGGATTTGTTCACTCTTCTAACATTTACCTTAAACGTCTCCGCATCCTCGTTACTCTTTAGGGCATATAAGGCTGCTTCTTTGATTGCTTCCATGTCATTTTCCACTTTAATAGCTGTACTGAGACTATAAATACCGAAGATGTTTTTACATTTGGCTACGATCGGTTCAGGATCATGTCCGTTCAACAAAATAAATAAACGCCCTTGTGTTTGTTGTACGTGAATATGAGGAAAACCTTGTAGTTTATGTTCAATATTTTTTTGTAATCTTTTCAGAAAAAATCTTGTATTATTTCCTTTTAAACCAATCTCTCCATAACGTATTAAAATATGATCGTATTGCATATCTATTTACCTCATCACTTTCGTTAATTGTTTGATTCCTTCTTCCAATTCTCGCAAGAAAACCTTCATCTCATCCACTGTATTATCATAGTTCATGCTAATACGTAACGCTGATGTAGAACGTTCTTTTTTAAAACCACAAGCTGTTAATATTCTACTTTCGTCACGCTCTCTTGATGAACAGGCTGATTTTGTAGAAATATAGATACCTTTTTCTGCCAACAAGTGAATCATTACTTCTGGCCGTAATCCTGGTACGGAAACATTCATAATATGTGGTGCAGCAACTTCCGGAGTATTGATTATGACGCCAGACATCTGCGCTAAATTTGTCCGCAAGTAATGGTGTACGTGCTGCAAATGAGCGATCTCTTCCTTTTCACGCATTTTTATGAAGCGCAATGCTTTAGCAATGGCTACCGCACCAGCTACATTCTCCGTGCCTGAACGATATGATCCCTCTTGATTCCCACCATGAAATAACGGATAGATGGTAGTTGAATCTTTAATATATAGGATACCCGTTCCCTTGATTCCATGAATTTTATGTCCTGAAAAAGTACATAAATCAATAGAAAAAGCTGATAAATCAAGCGGTAACTTACCAATACCTTGAACATCGTCCACATGAAAAAACAGTTTCGGATGTTGTTCAGCGATCTCCGCAATCTCTTTAATCGGTTGAATCGATCCGAGTTCATTATTAACATGCATCACACTGATTAATATGGTATCAGGTCGAATCGAACGTTCTAGCTCCTCAACTGATAGTACACCATATTGATCCACTGGTAAATAAGTAACCTCAAAACCAAGCTTCTCCAAGCTCTTACAAGCCTCAAAAACAGATGGGTGTTCAATCGAAGTCGTAATGATGTGTTTTCCCCGTCCTTGATGTTCTAAGGCTATTCCTTTGATCGCCATATTATTGCCTTCTGTGCCACCAGATGTAAATACAATTTCTCCCTGCTTTACATGTAATAACTGTGCGACTTGGTTTCTTGCTTCACTCAGTAACTTCTCAGATTCCCCACCCAATTGATGAATTGAGGATGAATTCGCAAAGAATCTTTCAGACACTTGTTGGAAACTGTTCATGACAGAGGTGTCTGGTTCTGTTGTTGCACTGTTATCTAAATAAATCATTATGGATCCTCCTTATTTCACACATATATGAATGAATTTCATAATTGCCAAAACCAGCAATATCGATACAGTATGTAGTTAAGAACGGTTCAACGCAACTATATGTTGTACCGGTGTTGCACTAAACCGGTATTATGAAATTCATTAATACGAATGAACAAATACAAGGCTATCTTAAAAGGAAGTGATGTGCTTCATCACTCTTTCGAGATAGCCTTTGCTTTGAAAATGACTCATGCTTATAATGCGAGCTGATTTTCTTCAATTTTCTTTAGGGATCCAGGCTCAATTTCTTCAATCGCATTTGCTGCATGCTCTAAAGACAGCTCATATTCATACGATCTAAACAATCGCTCTGCTTCCGCTAACTTTGTCGCTAAAGCTGGATCAGCACTTCGATACCGATTCGCATACTGAATCACTTGCTCCGTTAGATACGCTTGATCAAGGATTACTTCGGTTTGTTCAACAGCATTTTCAATCGCTGCTTCTGCTTCTGTTATCGCTTGTTGGACTTCACTAATATCAAGGGGTTGCTTTTCCAATGCTTTAATAACGGCATTATTCCGCATCGTTGCGGCCTCCATAACCTCCCAGATAAAGCGTGGTATTCCGGGTAAATTGCTCTTTTTTAGATTGCGATGAAGCTCATTTACTTGTTCGCGCATACCCTTAAACTTCGCCTTTGCTTCTAGTTCATCTTTTCGTAAGTTGCTAATTAGTTCTTTAAACTCTTTATGATCCTCTTTCAATTCTGCCAGTTGGTCGAAACCACTATCTAATTGCTCTCTCAGTCTTGAATGGGCCGTATTTTTACTTTCCAAATCGTGTTCAAGCTCTTCATATTGCTTTTCCAATTGCTTCATTGATTTTTCAAGTAATAAATATCTCTCCATATCACGATCTTCAAAATAATATGCTTTTCGCAAGCTATCTACTTCTTCTTTTGTCTTTTCAAAGATTTCCCCTAACCTGCCAAGATCTTGTTCATAATTCGATATTCTCGACTCAATATAGTTTTTATCAAGTGCTTCTTGCTCTAATTGTTCGTACATTTCCTTCATCCGCTCTTCGATTTCAAAAATAATGACATTCACTTCTGCAATCGAACCTTTTTCTAAAGATTTAATACAATCCAACAATCGTGCTTGGTAGTCTTGAATTTCATCTTCATACTGAAGGTGATCAACCCGATAGCCGTCTCTCTTCATTCCTTGAATACCTGAATATAGTTCATGCAACTGACCAGGCAAATCTGTCGAACATTTTTCCAGCAAGGCTGGAAGGATATCGAGCTCTTTATCCAATTCAGTTAGATCTACTTTCAACTGATCAACATTCTTTTTAGCCTCTATATAATCACCTGAGTCGACTAATTCATTATACGTCGTAAAGACTTCTGTCATTTCATCGAGCTCACTGAGTAAGCGTGCTTTTGCCTGTCCATACTTACCCCTAGCTAATTGTTTTCGTAAATTTTGAAGTTCTGGTTGCATCGCATCCATTTCATTACGACTTGTTCTTTCCGAGTCTAATAATTCTTCTAACTCTGCAAGCATCTTTTCAATATCCTTTTCGATCGCATGCAATGTTTCATCTACTTTATGTACTACTTTCTTCGCATATAAGAAGCGGTACCGGTCGCCTGCCTCTTCAGCCTCATATAGTAACTCCTCAATGTTAGGAAGCTCTTTTGTTAAGATGTTTTCCCAACGATCTTTCCATGATTCAAATTTCTCCAATGTTTCACCTGATAAATTTAAATCTTTAATGCGTGCTATCTCGGAAGCAGTATTTCGATTCATGATATCTAGTTTCCAAACTTCTTGTCGATCTACATTGTCATAAACTCTTTTCCGTAAAATAAGACCAATAATAAGCAATGTTATCACTACTAGTATAAGTCCAATAGCAATCGCCATGTTTTGCCTCCTAACTTTCTTCCTAATAATAAGAGTTTTTTTACAATCGACTCCAATTAAAGAAATAAGGATGTATTTAATTATTACTATGATACCATGTTATTAATATTTGTGGCTAACAAAAGCCAAAATAATTGCTTTTTCGACATAAAGACCCAAAAAGAAAAATGCTTCTTCTTAAAATGCCAGCTTATTCCGTATATATATCTAACCAATTTTGAACGGATTTCACATAATTATCTACAAATAAGTCATGTGAATAATCGCCAATCACTTTGTATTTCCATTCATTATGTAAAATATAGGGTGTGATCAACAATCCTTTTAATTGCATCACGAGAAATTGTTTATCTCGTTTGTATTCTGGTTTTAGTATATCAAATAACAGCCTACTTAAATAGTGATTTTCCTTTGCTAAATAAGTAACCATCATTTCTCGTACAAAAATAGAGTCAAGTGACATTTCCCGGTGAATGGTACATGTTAATTGAAGCTTACTCTGTTTATATTGTATAATTATATAAATTAGCCTTTTTAACTGTTCTTTGATAGATTGTGATTCTGTTTGCTGTAAGCTTAGTTCTATTTCATTTAAGTATTCTTCATAATATTGAACGATTGCATACTCAAACAAGCCTTGTTTACCTTTAAAGTAATAACTGATTAGCGACACATTTACAGTGGCTTCTTCCGCAATATCTCTTACTGATGTACCATGGAAACCTTTTTGAAAAAACAATAATGATGCAGCATCAATTACTTTTTGTTTTGAATGATTTACTTTCACGTGCATCAACTCCTACTCCATTACCATACAATTACGACAAAGATGCTCGTTAATCCTTCTTTTTAATGAAACGGGCAATTAATTAAAATATGAAAGGGTGTTGAACTTGTTTCAAACAAATACAAGTACTGGAAATAAAGCGAATGATTATAAATTAGCACTAAAGCAAATAGCTGCTCTATCCGCAGATGAAGAGGATGCGATAGCTATTTTAGCAAATGCTTCCGCACTACTCAACCAACTCTTAGATGATATAAATTGGGTCGGTTTTTATATATGGCGGGATACAGAACTTGTACTCGGTCCCTTCCAAGGATTACCAGCTTGCATTCGAATCCCATATGGAAAGGGTGTCTGTGGTACAGCAGTAATGGAACGTAAAACCCAACGAGTTGCAGATGTATCTAAGTTCCCTGGCCATATTGTTTGCGATGCAGCGAGTCAATCCGAAATTGTTATTCCGCTTATGATCAATGATACCATATATGGCGTACTCGATATTGACAGTCCAATGACGGATCGTTTCGATGAAGTCGATCAATCGTTTTTAGAAGAGTTTGTCCATATTTTAGAAAACTCCTTAACCTAAGCTACCCGCAGATATATAGATGGAGAAAATGATTATAATCGAAAGGTATTTCACTACATACACGTACATAAAATCTTTCTTTTCTTCATTTAGCCATTACTCATTGACAATACGGATGAATAATTATATACTTGACGATGTGTAAAATAAAGGTAGCTTAAGTGGACCAAAGCTTGCAACCATTCTGTTCCTCTCTATAGAGGTGTATCGTGTAACTCTCTGCTGCTGGAGCGATGGTACATGAAAACAAAATGGACAACTTCTGGAACACCCGTGTTTATTTTATACGAATACAATTATATAGAGGAGTTTTTATAATATGTCACGTTTTACAGGTT
>DATGSG010000011.1:0-24087 GCA_035302925.1 Virgibacillus sp.
AGAAAATTTATCATTAAAGTCATTTGTCATCCTTATGAAGGCATCTAAAACGATAGAAGAGCAAATTAAGGAAGACATTAGAAGTTATGGAATGCGCATTTCAGACTTTACCGTACTTGAAGCGTTATACCATAAAGGTAATCTAACCGTACGAGAGATTACAGAATCGGTATTAATCAACACCGGATCGATCACATATGTCATTGATAAACTTGTCAAAAAAGAGCTCGTAGAACGCCGTCACAGTAAAGAAGACCGTCGTGTTGTTCATATCGAGATAACAGAAGAGGGGAAGATTCTCATGGACGAGGTCTTCCCAGCTCATCAAAAATTAATTGAGCATATTTTTACAACGATTAGCAACAATGAAAAGGAAACATTGATTCACATTCTTAAAAAGGTTGGAATGACCACAAACAATAATGAGGAGAATGTATGATGAATAAAACAACCGGTATTCACCACATCACCGCAATTGTTGGACACCCACAGGAAAACGTTGATTTTTATGCAGGCATCTTAGGATTAAGACTCGTTAAACAAACGATTAATTTTGATGACCCAAAAACATATCATTTATATTTTGGTGACGAGGGTGGGAATCCGGGAACAATTATAACCTTCTTCCCGTGGGAAAATGCACACCAAGGACAGATCGGTTCCGGGCAAGTTGGGACAACCGCTTATATTGTTCCGCCTGGTTCTTTTCCATTTTGGGAAAAGCGATTAGAGAAATTCAATATTCCCTATCATAAGCAAGTACGATTTGATGAATCTTATTTAACATTCAATGATCCGCATGGTCTGCAAATTGAATTCGTTGAGAGGGAGTCCGGCGAACTAAATAATAGGACGTTTGGAGAAGTCACCCCAAATGTTGCCATTAAAGGATTTGCTGGTGCCACCTTGTTATCTACGCAGCCAGATAAGACCGCAGCATTGCTTGAAGATGTTATGGGGTTAGATAGAGTTGGCGAAGATGAGCAATTTATTCGGCTTCATTCAAGCGCTGAAATCGGGAATGTCATTGACATCAAAACAACACCACATACACGCGGACAATTGGGAGTTGGCACGGTCCATCACATTGCCTGGCGCGCAAATGATGATCAAGATCAATTAGACTGGAAACAACATCTTGAACATCACGGTTTCCGTGTGACCGATGTTCGTGATCGAAACTACTTTAACGCGATATACTTTAATGAGCCTGGCGAAATATTATTCGAGATTGCCACAGATCCGCCTGGATTTGCTCATGATGAATCACAGCAAACAATGGGGGAAAACTTGAAGCTACCGACCGAATATGAACAACGTCGTGTACAGCTTGAAGAGAATTTAACCCCGTTCAGCGTAAGAAATCTCGATAAATAATAAAGGGAGGAATTGATGTGCTGTCCTTTGAGCCTCATGAACAAACGGAACGTGAAAATTATAGATTATTAACGGGGAGCATTATCCCCAGACCGATTGCTTTTGTGACCAGTATGGCAAGTGATGGAACGGTGAATGGTGCTCCATTTAGTTATTTTAATATCGTTTCATCCAATCCACCAATGGTATCCATCTCCATTCAAAGAAAAGATGGGGTACGTAAAGATACAGCCAGAAACATTGCGGAAAAAGGGACGTTTGTCGTGCATATCGTTGATGAAGAAAATGTTAAACAGATCAATGAAACAGCAGCTTCTCTGCCCGCCGATGAAAGCGAAATAAACATAGCCGACTTGACTCTAGAAGAAAGTGATCTCATCAAGGTACCTGGTATAAAGGAAGCAAAGGTTCGTTTCGAATGTAGAATCGAACAGATCATTGAATTGCCCGGCGAACAAACAATTGGTTCAGACTTGATCATTGGGAAAATTATAAACTTCCATATTGCCAATGAGGTATATGATGACGGTAGAATTAACCAAGAAAAACTAGCTGCTGTGAGTCGATTAGCTGGTGCAAACTATGCTAAAGTCGGCGAGACCTTTTCAATAGAACGGCCAAAATAAGAAATGAGGGATACAGATTGAAACATATTTTTAAACAGGGAAATCATAACACAACACGCACCTTGCTATTACTACATGGAACAGGTGGAACAGAAAAAGATCTTTTGCCTATTGCAGAGCGCATAGATCCAGATGCAAATGTATTAAGTGTCCGCGGGAATGTACTTGAAAATGGAATGCCACGCTTTTTCCGCCGATTAGCGGAAGGGGTATTTGATGAAGAAGACCTCATCGCGCGTACAAAGGAATTACATGAATTCCTTGATAAAGCCGCAATCGAGAACAACTTTGACCGAAACAATATCATGGCAATTGGTTATTCGAATGGTGCTAATATTGCTGCTAGCTTACTCTTTCATTATCAAGAGTCTTTATGTGGGGCTATTCTTCACCATCCAATGGTCCCAAGAAGAAACATATCGTTACCAGACTTAACTAATAAAGATGTATTTATTGCTGCTGGAACAAATGATCCAATTTGCCCGGCCCAAGAATCAAAAGATCTCTACGCTTTATTAGAGGATGCAGGAGCAAATGTTGATATTCACTGGGAAAATAATGGTCACCAACTAACAACAAGTGAAGTGATTGCAGCTGGAACATGGCTCAATAAGGGGTAAAAAAGGAATATGCAATTAGAAAATGACCTCTATTGAATATAGAGGTCATTTTTTTAATCCCGCTTTCATCTTTGCTGGTTATAGTAATTATGAAATTGATTCTAGCATTATCATTTGACGATCCTCTGCTTTTTCATTATTATTCTACCTCAAGACTGAAGTAGCCATTCTTACATATGTATGGCGTCTTCCCCTTATAACAATTGAATATGTCTTAATATTTTCTGGCACCGCTATTCCATAAAAGCCTGTATCACCAATGTGATAAATATCTGCACCTGCCATTTTGCTATTTAGGGCGATTTGGCGTATTGTTGCTTCATCAGCGCCTTCTTGGCTTGTGCCAATTGTCAACATCGTTAAAGCACCTTTAGAATGGACAGTGCGAACATATTCCTCAATTGTATTCAATGTGATTCCTGGTACTGTTCCTGGAGCTGGCATTAAGATAACATCGGCACCCGCTTCGATAAAGCTTGTGATTGCAGCCTCCGTAATAATACTACTACCTGTTTCATTTGCCACACCAGCACCATGCATTTTACCCGCAATAATTAAACCTTCATCTCCAAATACCTCGCGTGCCTTCCTAATTGCTACTACGGTTTCATCGTTTGTTACGCCTGTTTTCGGATTCCCTGTTAAACATATAAAATCGAAACCAAGTTTTTTTGCTTCTCTTAATGACTCTTCCGTAGCAACTCTACCTCTCGAGACCTCATCAAGATTTTCAATTTGTTCAGCATCAAGGTCAACTGGCTCTAAATTTAATCCTATAGGGCGCCCTGTTAACTCTTTTACTTTCCGTACAATGGATTCATCCTCATTACACTCATATCCTTCAATAGCAGGGCTAAACACATCAAATAAGTTTAGTAATAATAAATCAGCACCGAAGGAAGCAGCCAATTCAGCATTTGTGATACTCGGATACAATGGTGCTACAGAAGTCATGATCTCTGATAACATCGTCCTTCCTTCAGATGCTCGAATAGATTGCTTTAAATCTTGGCCATTCATTTTTTGAAAATCTGAAGCATTACAATCTAATATTCTTTTCATTAACTTTTCCTCCCTTTAAACGAATTCTTTTTTTCCTTTATTAAATCCAACACCTGCATTGATAGCTATTTTCTTCTCGTCCTTATAAGGCATCACCACTGCATTATATTGAAAATCTTATTGATTTTCAATATAGTCACTTCCCTACCTCTCTACTTTACATTGTAGATACTGTAATAGTTAACGTCCACCCGCAATTACCTCTGTTTTTTGTCATGAAGTATTCCTTATCGTTACTCGTGCTGTTCGCTATTCCCATTGGTGTATTTATACTGCTTGCTTTGTTAGAAACACTTGAATACACATTTTTGCCCATGAAAAACACCTTCGTTTTAGTACTTATGTTAATTGTACCTCTCCGAAGGTGTTTTTATATTGTCTCAAATTATTAAGTTAATCTAGATGGAACATCCTTCTTTATTAATTTCGAACAATAATATAAATGAGATAAACGACATATGCGATTAACAGACTGATTCCTTCTTTTCTTCCAATCCTGAAATGGGTTCGTGAAAATATTAGCAATAAGAATGTAAATAGAATCATCAATATGACATCTATAAACACTTTATCATTGACGACAAGAGGAGTAATTGTAGCCGACGTACCAAGTACAAATAAAATGTTGAAAATATTACTACCAATAATATTACCGAACGCTATTTCATTCTCCTTTTTGAGAGCAGCCATAATGGATGTCACCAACTCAGGGAGTGATGTACCGATGGCAATAATCGTTAATCCGACTAACGTTTCGCTCATTCCGAGTGATAAAGCAATCTCTGTACCATTCGTAACAACTAGATTACCACCTACAACAATCGCTATTACCCCAATAAATAAGTACAGGATACTTTTCCACCACTTAATATGACCTGGTACCTCTACTTTTGGTGTGCTTTCCCTACTTTTCATTGCGACTTCAAATACATAATATAAAAAGACACATAAAATAAGTAAGAAGATAATCCCATCACTTCGGGTTAATGAATTGATATGATAGCCATTCAACACGGTATCACTTATGAGGACGAGTAATACACCACTTGCTAATAAGGCAAATGGGATTTCTTTCTTAACGGATTCACCTTGTATCTTCAGTGGGTATATACAGGCTGCAACCCCAACGATTAGCGTTATATTAAAAATGTTACTCCCAATTACATTTCCAAGGGATACATCAGCACTACCTTCTAATGCTGCAATAATACTGACCGTTGCTTCCGGGAAGCTCGTCCCAAAAGAGACGATCGTTAACCCGATCACAATCGGTGATATTCTAAGTAACTTAGCTATATTGGATGAACCATCAACAAAAAGATCTGCTCCTTTAATGAGTAAGCCAAAACCTACCACTAATAATAGATAAGCCATAATTCTTCCTTCCTCTTCTACATAGAATAGCTTGCGAGCGTATTTTTATTGCGTTTATGTGGAATCTCCACCTATATATTCCCCACTTCTTCAACAATTATCCGTCTATTTATCAAGTGAATGAATTTCATAATTGCCAAAACCAGTAACATCGATACAGTATGTAGTTAGGAACGGTTCAACGCAACTATATATTGTACCGGTGCTGCACTAAACCAGTATTATGAAATTCATTAAAGTATATAATCATTTATGTTTTCGTCCCTAAAAACTTCGCCGAATTAATCCACCAAACCAGATTCTTGTAAAAATTCCTTAGCAACGATCTCAACCATCATATTCTCATTATCAACCTTCGCATTCATACCTTGCATTGTTTCTTCATCAATCTGTCCCTCTAATTGTCTGAGCACATCTTCAAGTTCTGGATATTCATCTAATGCTTCTTCTCGGACGAGTGGAAGTGCGTGATAAGGTGGGAAAAATGATTCGTCATCCTCCAACACTCTTAAATCATACATTTGTAATTGACCATCTGTCGTATACGAATTGATCACATCGACTTCATTTCCATTGATCGCACGATACATCATGCCATGGTCCATTCCTTTCACATCTTTAAATTCAAGATCATACGCTTCCTCAAACCCTGGCAAACCATCAGGACGATCGATAAACTCAAATACCGCTCCAAGCGTAAATTGATCTGAAACCTCTGCAAAGTCACTAAATGTAACAACATCAAGTTCCTCAGCTTTCGTTTCATCTAATGCTAATGTATACGTGTTGTTGAAACCAAATGTATTAAATGCGACAATTCCATCTTCTGCCACAAGTTTTTTTGTTTGTGCCAATGTTTCCTCAGCAGTTCCCGGTTCTTCATGATAATAAGTGAGTACAATCGTACCTGTATAATCCGGAATGACATCGATGTTGTCGTTAATCATTGCATCCCAAACAACATTCGAGCCGCCTAGATTCTCCTTGTAAATGACCTCTAAATCCGTTTCTTCCTCAATTAATTGTCCGATAACATGTGATAAAATGATACTTTCTGTATTATTTCTTGAACCAAGAATCAATGAGTCTTCCTCAATAAATATACAGCCTGCAAGTGGTATCATCAATATCATTGTCATCATCAATATGATTACCTTGTTTCTTTTCATAATGGCCTCCTATTTCAATCCTTCTCGCGTAGTCCAATGTTCCAATTTAGTAAAGAAGATCTCTAGGATAATCGCCAATAGAGCTGCGGGAATAGCTCCCAGGAAGATTAAGCCATCAATTCCACGTGTGATTCCTAGGAAGATAAAGTCACCAAGTCCTCCCGCTCCAATAAAGGCAGCTAAAGTCGCGTTTCCAACGTTGATAACAGATGCTGTACGAACACCCGCCATAATAATTGGCAAGGCTAGAGGAAGTTCGACTTTCAATAAAATTTGTCCGCTTGTCATTCCCATTCCTTTAGCCGCCTCCCTCGTTCCTTCATCGACATCTTTAATTCCCGTATACGTATTACGCACAATCGGTAATAATGAATATAAAAAGAGTGCAGCAATTCCTGTTTTAACACCAATCCCAAAAATAGGGATCATAAAGCCGAGTACAGCCAAACTTGGGATCGTTTGCATAATACCTGTCCCACCTAAAACGACTGGTGCCAATGATGGTACCCGTGTTATTAAGATTCCTAATAAAACGCCAAGAATAACGGCCATCATCATCGAGAAGAAGACAAGTTGAATATGAACAAATGTAGCTTCTAATAATTCACCCCAGCGCATTTGGGCTTGTTGAACGAGTTCCTCCCATAAATTTAAGTTTTTCATTGATCTTCCTCCACATCTGTCCACTGACTAGACAAAACAGCAAGCAATGACCCTCTTGTCACTAACCCAATTACTTTGTCATCTTCATCAAGCACCGGAATAATCCCATAAGAGACCTTTTTCATCATAAAAATAGCATCTTTCGCTGTATCCGCTTCTGATAACGTATATTCAGGTGGAAACATAATCTCCTCGATTGTTTGAATTTTCCCAACCCTATTCGCTAATTCATAAGCATCCAGCATTCCGACGATCGAATGATCTTCATCCACAATAATTAAATGGGTAATCTTTTTTTTGCGAGTAACCGAAAGAGCCTTCTCGGGAGACCTATAATTATGAAAGGTTACAACTGTTGTAGTCATTACATTAGCAACCGGCATTAATTCAGGATTTTGATTAATATGGTGCTTCCCAAAGAACTCCTCTATAAATCCATTTGTAGGATTATATAATAATCGCTCTGGTGTATCAATTTGCAACAATTTCCCATCTTTCATAATCGCAATCCGATCGCCAAGTCGTAATGCTTCATCCATGTCATGGGTAACAAAGACTATCGTTTTCTTTAGCTTTCGTTGTAATGAAATTAATTCACCTTGTAATTGATCTCTTGTAATGGGATCCAATGCACCAAAAGGTTCATCCATCAAAATAACTTCTGGATTTGAAGCTAAAGCTCTCGCAACCCCGACACGTTGTTGTTGTCCACCAGACAGTTCTTTCGGGTACCGATCAAGATAGATCTCAGGATCTAGACCGACCAATATCATAAGTTCCCTTACCCGATCTTTTATTTCCTGCTCACTCCACCCTTTTAACTGAGGCACAATGGCAATATTATCGCGGATCGTATAATGTGGGAAGAGTCCAATTTGTTGGATCACATAGCCAATATTTCGACGTAGCTTAGCAGGATTCAGTTTCTCAATATCCTGTCCATCAATTAAAATTTTTCCACTTGAATGAGGAATCATCCGGTTGATCATTTTCATTGTCGTGGACTTTCCGGAACCACTGGGGCCAATAACAACGAGGAATTCCCCTTCATTGACTGTCATATTGACAGCATCTACTGCTTTGAAACCATCAAACACTTTACTTACATTTTCAAACTTGAGCATATGAACCTCCTATGAATTAAAAAAACCCCTAGCGATAGGCGCCAACGGGTTGTCTCCACTGAACAAATATTTTTAAGTCCTACCCTATTAATTATACAGGACAGGTAGATCGTTACAAATTTCACAATACAGCTTAATATGCCGCCTTAACGGTTATAAGGAGTTATAAGCATCTAATCGAGTACCCATTTGATCTTTCCTCCACGCATCTCGCTAGTGCTCATCTTCTTGAACCTTTTTTCATAAAAAAAGGAACTGTAAGCTTTCTACAGTTCTCCTATTCTAAAAATAAAAACTACGCTTCGCTACCTCCATCATCCTCATCAGAATATGTTGGTGGTGTCACTCGTTTGATAAATAACGCTAAAATAAAGGCTAAGAATGCCACTAATGTTGAAATAAAGAAGGCAAAGTTAATCCCATCTAGCATCGCTAAATTTGCTAATTCTTTCGCAGTAGTCGATGGATCTACGGTACCCATTAACTCTTTTCCTGCTGAAGCCGATCGTTTAGTCATCACCGTTAGTAAAACAGCAGAACCAATTGCACCGGATACTTGTTGTAACGTACTATTCATCGCTGTTCCATGTGGGTTAGAAATCATCGGTAATTGATTTAAGCCATTTGTCATTACAGGCATCATAACCATTGAAATACCGATCATCCGAACTGTATAAATGGACATGAGATAATAATATCCCGTATCCATTCCTAACTGACTCAAGAAATAAGTCGTAATAACCGTAATGGAAAGCCCAATCAAAGCCATAGTACGTGCTCCATATTTATCAAATAACCTACCCGTAATTGGTGACATCAGCCCCATTGCGACTGCACCTGGGAGCATAAGCAAGCCCGAATCAATCGGTGATATTTCTCGGATCGTTTGCACATATAATGGCGTTAAAATCATTCCTGAGAACATAGATACTGAAAGAACGACCGAAATCGCTGAGGACAAAGCAAACATTGGATGTTTATAAATTTTGAAATCCAACATCGGATCGTTCATCTTCGACTGACGTACAATAAAGCTCACAAGTCCGATGACTCCAATAATAATGGTTCCATATACTTCAGGAGTACCCCAACCATGCTCTCCCGCTGAACTAAACCCATACAATAATCCACCAAAACCAACACTCGATAATACGAGTGAAAACACATCTAGCTTCACATCTCGATTCGGTGTGATATTACGTAGTTTAAAGAACGCGTAAATTAACGTCCCAATTGCAAACGGCAAGACAATACCAAATAACATCCGCCACGAGTATTGTTCAATAATCCACCCTGATAAAGTTGGTCCAATAGCGGGAGCTGTAAACATAACAAGACCAAAAAGCCCCATTGCCGTTCCACGCTTTTCTACTGGGAAAGCGGTTAACATAACATTCATTAGTAATGGCATCATCATAGCCGATCCTGATGCTTGAATCATCCGTGCAACAACAAGTAAACCAAAGGCTGGCGCAAGAACCGCAAGTGCTGTACCTACAGTAAATAGCGACATCGCAACTAAAAACACGCGTCGATTTGTAAACTTTTGGATAAAGAATGCACTTGCAGGAATCAAAATTCCATTGACAAGCATAAACCCTGTTGTTAACCACTGGACGGAAGATGGTGCTACATCAAATTCAACCATTATTGTCGGTAATGCAATATTTAATAATGTATTATTTAGTAACGCAACAAATCCACCAATAAAAAGGATTGCAATCATCGCATAAGGTGGTTTTGCATGCATTTTTTTAATGTCCATTTAACTCCTCCATTTACCCATATATAATTTAATATAGATCAAGATCATCCGAACTTTTAATTACCTTATTTATATTATACTCTTGGTCCAATATAAGCAAATCTTACAACCTATGCGGACACAATCATTGATAAACAGGTAAAATGCAGGTAATATAAAAGTGTACTCAGAGTATAAAGGTGGTTATTATGAATTATCGTAAACAAGAAGTTATTTTAGCAGCCAAACGTCTTTTTATGGAAAAGGGATTTACAGCTACATCTATTCAGGACATCCTTGATTCGTCCGATATTTCCAAAGGAACATTCTATAATTACTTCACCTCTAAAAATGAATGCCTAATCGCGATCCTTGAATACGGGCACGATGAAGTCTTAATTCGTAGAAGAGAGTTATTATCCGGAGAAAACCCAACAGATAAAAGCATTTTAATCAAACAAATTTCAACCCGATTCCTCGTAACTGATGAGCACAATCTATTACCTATTTTACAAACTGTTTTTTACTCTGATGACCCAGAGCTGAAAGCGTTAGTTAGAAATCAGCACCTAGAAGATCTTTCTTGGCTCTCTCATCGATTAATCGATATTTATGGGCCCGATATAAAGCCCTATGCTTCCGACTGCGCAGTCATGATTCATGGAATTATGCAGCATATGATACATGCTTGGCAAGCTAGTCATAAAGAGGTTATTGATATTGAAGAGTTAATTACGTACACAATAAGAAGAATTGATAGGATCATTCCCGATATGGTTCACCAGCATGATTACTTTTTAGATGAACGACATCTCTTTAACTACAATGTAGAAAAACAAGGCCATAATCTAACGAAGAAACAATTACTAACACAATTAACTGATATTCGTCAGCAATCAGACAGCGAAGGGATGGATGAAAACCAGCAATATCTCAGTTTCCTAATCGAAGAAATACAAGCGGAAGCACCCCGTGTCTTCCTTTTGGAAACGGTTATTCATTCATTCCGTGAATCATTTATTGGAACCTCTTTTGATCATCAAGCCGACCAAATTGCTATTGATTTATGGGAATATCTTGATTCCATTAACAATAAATAAATACGAAGACAAAAAGCGCATGACAATGTAGATGTCCATGCGCTTTGATTCATTCATCTCGCTAATATTCTGTTCACTTTTATACTTGTTCTATATGATGCCCATTACAAATAAAACGCATCTTTCAATTTCAAGATTACATGGAATTCTGATCCTTTACCAAGCTCACTATCGACCATTATCATACCGCCATGTAAGTCAACGATCCGCTTCACAATCGAGAGCCCCAGTCCTGTATTATTCTCCGTTCTGACACGTGCTTTGTCTACTTTATAAAAACGTTCAAATAACTGTGAAAGATCTTCCTGCTTAATCCCAATTCCCGTATCCTTAACTGATATCGTCACCTCTTCTCTTCCTTTGACAGTCTGGATAACAATCATCCCGCCTGGATCTGTATATCGAATCGCATTCGTAATCAGATTCATCCAAACCTGTTGAAGTAATCTTGGCTCACCTAAAATAATGTTTGAGGATAGATCCATTTCGATCGTAATATCCTTTTCTCGCCAATGATATTCTGTCATGGACACCACTTCTTTTAACTGTGCCCCCACATCTAACACCACCATATCATTCACACTAAGTTCACTGTCCAAGAAAGATAAGGTCAATAACTGTTTACTTAGAACAGATAAACGGCGGCTTTCTTTTTCTATAATTCCTAAATAACGATCCCGGTCTTCTTCAGGTAATTCTTCTTCCCGTAGCGCTTGTGAGAATCCTTGTATCGATGTGAGTGGCGACTGTATTTCATGAGAGACATTCGATACAAACTCTTGCCTTTTTTCTTCGGTCCGATTTAAACGATCACTCATTTTAGTGAAGTCGTCGGAAAGACGCCCGATCTCATCTTTTCGATTTACTTTTAGTTTTAAATGATAATTTCCGGCAGCAATCTTTTTCGTTGCTTCTGTTAGCCTCTTAATAGGACGCACAATAAATGTTGTACTAACCAATACGAATAAAAAACTAAATAATAATGCTAAAATTAGTAATACAGCTAGGAAAAAGCGCATTTCACCAAACTGTTGTGTTGTATTTGGCCTAATAAATAAGGCATTTGTCTCCCCATTGACTTGAATCGGTTCGCCAATCGTATTTTGTAATTCATTATCAAAGAATCCCGTAACAAATATCTTCCATGGATAATTTGAAATACCATGGTACGTTTCCCCGTTAAGCACTGAATCAACATGCTCATCAGCGAGATCATATTTCCGAAATGGATCGCCAAACATCTGCGCGTTACCATGCTGATCAATTAAGTAAAACTGATAGCCAAGATCAGAAAATACTGTCAAATATTCAAATGGGTCATCATACTTATTTTTTTCAAATATTTCTACCGTATCCTTAGCGATTTCAGTTACCTTTTGATCGTTAACCGGCTTCAGATAATAGTGGTAATAGATATTTGTAGCTATAAAGGAAAATAGAGCGCTTGCAATCATAATCCCCATTGTCGTTGCGATAATTCTTACATAGAGCGTTCCCATGATTCATATCCCCAAACTATGTGAATTCATCCGTCATGATACCAATGATGAAAATCTATGTATTCCTTTCAAGTTTATAACCAAGACCGCGGATCGTTTGAATCGTAAAATCGGCCTTTGTCTCGGGGAACCTTTCACGAAGGCGCTTAATATGTACATCGACTGTTCGGTCATTTCCAGTAAAGTCATTTCCCCATACAAATTCAATCAACTGTTCCCTTGAAAAGGTGCGATCGGGATAACTAGCCATCTGTGCCAATAATTCAAATTCCTTTAATGGTAAAATCATTGTTTTTCCATCGAATTCAACTTCATAACTTTTACGATTAATTACCGTATTTCCGATATGGATCATTTCTTCGCTTATCATGTGGAAACGTCTTAACAGTGCCTTTACACGAAAGAGAACTTCCTTTGGATCAAATGGCTTTACAATATAATCATCCGTCCCAGCTGAAAACGCCTTTTCTTTATCCGCTATTTCACCTTTAGCCGTTAGCATCAGCACCGGTATATCATAGTACCTTCTAATTTCTTTACATAATTGATAACCATCAACATGAGGCATCATAATATCAACAATAGCTAGGTGTATTTGCTCTTCTTCCAAACATTCAAGTGCATTACGCCCATCAACTGCTTCAACCGTTTTATACCCTTCTTTTTGCAAATATAGTCGCAATAATTCCCGAATATGTGGATCATCATCAACAGTTAAAATGGTAATCAAGGAGATAACCCCCTCCCTTTCCCTATCCCAAATCGGTTACACGGAAAACCTTTATTCTTGTATGGCACAAAACTGCTTCTTTACAATCAGAAGCAGTTCAATAGTTGTTTACTTTTTTATTCCAATTATATCTTCGATAACATGAACGATTTCATCTGCGTATTTTTCGCAATCTGCTTCAGATTCCGCCTCCACCATCACTCGAACAAGTGATTCTGTACCTGAGGGGCGAACTAAAATTCGTCCAACCCCATTCATTTTTTGCTCCGCCTGCTCAATCGCTTCGATTATCTGCGGATTGCTTAATGCACTATTTTTATCTGTTACTTCAACATTCTTCAATACTTGAGGGAAAATAGTCATTTCACCAGCTAATTCAGATAGCGGCTTACCCGTTTCTTTCATAATATTGACAAGTTGTAGGGCAGATAGCATCCCATCTCCTGATGTGCTGTTATCTAGAAATATAATATGTCCTGATTGCTCCCCGCCTAGATTGAAGCCACCTTTACGCATCTCTTCCATGACATAACGATCGCCTACATCTGCCTTAACACTATGAAATCCATGTTCCTCTATTGCCTTATAAAACCCAAGATTACTCATGACGGTAGATACGACTGTATTATTATTTAAAAAGCCTTTGTCATTCATAAACTTAGCGCAAATGAATAGGATTTGATCTCCATCTACTAAATTACCTTGTTCATCAACAGCAATTAATCGGTCACCGTCTCCATCAAAAGCAAGACCAATATCAGCCTTTTTCTCTATTACAAGTTCCTGTAATCCTTCTGGATGTGTTGAGCCTACCCCATCATTGATATTTAATCCATTTGGAGAAGATCCCATTGAAAAAATATCCGCCTCTAAATCTGCAAACAGATGGGTTGCTAAACTTGATGTCGATCCATTCGCGCAATCTAAAGCAATTTGTATGCCTTCAAACTCATTATCAATGGATTCCTTTAAGTAGGAAAGATATTTTTGTCCACCTTCAAAATAATCATTAACAACACCTACATCTGCCCCTGTGGGACGCGGTAAGTTATCTTCTTCATCTATCAACCGCTCGATCTCTTCCTCTTGTTCATCTGTTAGTTTAAAACCATCAGATCCAAATATTTTAATCCCATTATCTTCAACCGAGTTATGAGAAGCGGAAATCATAATCCCTAATTCAGCACTATTGGCTTTCGTTAGGTAAGCAACTCCAGGTGTGCTAATCACCCCTAAGCGCATGACTTCAGCACCAATTGATAATAACCCTGCTAAAAGCGCCCCCTCTAGCATATATCCAGAAATCCTCGTATCACGCCCAATTAAAACTTTAGGGTTATCTATACCTTTCGTTAATACATAACCACCAATACGTCCTAATTTAAATGCTAGCTCGGGAGTCAATTCCTCATTCGCAATCCCTCTAACACCATCTGTACCAAAAAGTTTCCCCATATATACCTCTCCTTTTTTCCCATAATGCCAAGTGAGAGCATTCTTACCTGTTGAATGAGCCACCTTATGTTATCTTGCTCATCTCGATAGTCTTAAACTTTTATTAGGTCGGATTAAGTGATATCAACAGTCACCTGTTCATACTCAGAACTATATTCAACATTATCAGGGCCATCAATCGATAACGGAACGTCATGTTCACCTTCGCTTAACCCTTTTAAATCAATCGATATTTGAAAGTCATTTGCTTTCACTTTACTTACATTTTTTTCACTACCCTCAACAGTAATACTCATTAATGGAGCAGTCGGTGTTATAAATGAAACATTTTGACCCTCATCACTTTCTAAGTCAATTGGGACGTCATCAATTGTTTTTTTATCTTCTGTTTCCTCTGTTGTTTTATCTGTTGTTTTATCTGCTGTTTTCTTTTCTACCGACTTTTCTACCTTCTTTTCCGTCTTCTCTTCTGTATTGTCTTCTGTATTGCTTTCTGTATTCTCTTCTGTCTTTTGCTCTATCTTCACGTCAACTTCCACTGTTTCTTCTGATGATTTTAATCCTTCTGGTAAATCAAGCTCTACATCAATGGTTCCCGTTTTATTCACTTTCGATAAATCAACTTCTACTGTAGATACTTCATTCGTCTCCTCTAAAGCTTCACTCGTTCCATAAATTTCAACATGTTCAACTTTTGGGTCAATCGATATTAATTCATAGCCTTCTGGAAGTTCACCCGTTGTAAGGATTTCTACCGGGACTTCCTTACTGGGATTGTCCACATTTACAGAAACGACTACACTCTCTGGTTCGACCCGCGCATTCAACACATTTCCTGAGCTATCATATACATTCACGGGGATCTCCCGATTGTTCACTGACTCTGTTAAGCCAGCCACATCAATATACACCTGCACAATAGCAATTTGATCGATTACACTTCTAGAACTTGTAATCGTAACTTGTTCCGGATTAACGACCACTTCACTTAATTCATAACCTTCAGGTAGTTGATCTTTATTAATAAAATCAACGCTGACTGGAAAATCCTCAGAAGCCCGTTCCTCTATTTCAACCTCGATCGTCTTTGGCTCTATAAATACCGATAATTCGCTAGGTACCTTTGTATATTCGAGATCAACGGTGTGTGTTCCTTCTCCTAATTCCTCTAAATCAACATAAACTTCAAAGTTTCGTTGCCTGATTGTCGGCGTCAACACACTATTCGCCCCATCCAATGAAACGGTGACAAACTCGGGAACACCGCTCACAACATAACGGTCGCTATCAATTCGGATATTAACGGGAACATCATTCAACACTTCTGTTTGTTCCACAGCTCCGGGAACCCTTGTTTCCGACAGTTGTGGTGTTATATCCATATCTACAAAGTAATAGAGCAAACAGGCAAATACTAATGATATTACTCTTACAAACCATTTACTGTCAAACCACTTATCCATTCTTTTTCCCCCTCCAATTCCGTGTTTTTTTCTTAGGGGTAGATAAATTGATTGATAAATTGTCTAGTAAGTACTCTCGTAATTCTTCCAGTTCCATTTCCCTTCTCAATTCACCATTTCTTGTACATGCGATATCGCCCGTTTCTTCCGATACAATCACCGTAAGAGCATCGGTTACCTCACTTATTCCAATTGCAGCCCGATGTCTTGTTCCCAATTCCTTTGATATGAATGGGCTCTCTGACAATGGTAAATAACATGCAGCTGCAACTATTTTTTCGCCTCTTATAATGACAGCTCCATCATGTAACGGTGTGTTTGGTGTAAATATATTTGTTAATAATTGGTTCGTCAAAACACCATTTATCGGTGTTCCTGTTTCAGCATAGTCATCGATTCCTGTTTCTCTCTCAATCGTGATAATGGCACCAATGCGCCGTTTTGCCATATAATTGCATGATTCAACAATGGAGTTAATTGTTTCCTCTAATAATTCTTCAGCTGACTTTGACGTTCTAGAAAATATATTTCCTCTACCTAGTTGTTCTAATGCTCTTCTTAATTCCGGCTGGAATAATATGATAATAACAAGGAATCCCCATAATATTGCTTGATATGTAAGCCATTGTAGTGTTTGTAAATCGAGAATCATACTTGCAACCCGAACAACTAAAACAACAACGATTCCTTTTAATAACTGAATTGCCTTCGTTCCTCTTATCAGCATGATTAACTTATATAAAACATACCAGACAAGAGCTATATCTATACCTATTTTTAACACATTTAACAGATTAAATCCCTCATCAAGCATGTTTACACACCCTTTTACACTTAGAATTCCTTATATTTACATACACGTAATTGTTTATATTATATCATAGTCACCTTCATTCATGCGAAATAAAGTTCTCTATTCTTTAACAAAGAAATTCTCTTTTATCGATCTTTAACTTTCTATTGCTTTAGTCTTCATCAGTTTCAACGGAATATCCACCATTTCACTATGTTTTTGTATGTATAAATGCTTCTAACGTCAACATGCTAATCCGGTGATTTTAATACTCTCCAGATTTAAAATGTTTATAATTGCAATTTAAAGGGTAATTTCATAGTATAGTATACGAGATATAAAGGAGGGATATTCTGTGTTAAGACCTTCGTTATTGAAAGAGATTGAACAGCGCCGTGAAGAAATGATTGCATTATGTAGTCTATATGGGATGAATTCTGATATTGTTATCCAGTCAAGTGAACGTCTAGACGATTTATTAAATCAGTACACGGACAAGCTCGTTATGTTTCACTAGAGATAAAGGAATAGTTAGAAAAAAGAGAGAGAAATAGGGTGAAAAGACATCGAATTTCTGTTTGTCATGAAATTAAATGTCTTTTTTTATGTTTAAAAATAACCCTTTTCTATTTTTATTTAAGCTTTTCACCAAATAGTGAGCCAACTAAACCGACAGCAACAGTGGCTGTTTTGTTTTTATCATCTAGGATTGGATTTACTTCTACAAACTCTGCCGAGGTGATGAGGTCTGCTTCAGCAAGCATCTCCATTGCTAAATGACTCTCCCGATAAGATATACCGCCAATTACAGGGGTGCCCACTCCGGGCGCTTCTGAAGGATCCAGTCCATCTAAATCAAGGCTAAGATGGACCCCATCTGTACGATTCATTAAATAACCAATCGCTTCTTCCATTACCTTTGGCATACCAATACGATCAATCTCATGCATTGTATACACCTTAATGTTTTTCCTTCGGATGAGTTCTCTCTCACCAGGATCAAGTGAACGTGCACCAATAATAACAATATTCTCCGGCTTTATTTTCGGACTATATCCAAATAAATGTGTTAATTTTTCATGTCCAATTCCTAAACTTGCAGCTAAGGGCATCCCATGGATATTCCCAGAAGGTGATGTCTCCGCAGAATTCAAATCCCCATGGGCATCGTACCAAATTAGACCTAAGTTGTCATAATGTTTAGCTATACCGGCCAAACTACCAATAGCTATACTATGATCACCACCTAAAATAAGCGGGAACTTTTTTTGTCCTACTTCGGCATTGACCATTTCAGCTAACTTCTGATTACCTGAGGCAACTTGACGCAAGTTACGGAGATTATCTTCCTGTTCATCTTTATCATCCGGACGCGAGATGACAATATCCCCTAAATCGCGGACAATATAATCCAACTGCTCTAATCTTTCGACAACCCCCGCATATCGGATGGCACTAGGTCCCATATCGACACCGCGTCTACTTTGCCCTAAATCCATCGGAACTCCGATAATGGATATATTATTGATCATCATTCATTCCTCCCTTCTAATCATTCTACCTAAAACAAGGCGGATGACTCAACCACACATTACCTTGCATAAATATACATAATGACCATATTGCTTTATCAAGATCTTGTCATTTGATTCGATCAAATAGAATGAGGTATAGGCATTATTATAATACATAATGTTTTTTTAATCAGATTGATAGAAAAAAAGAGGTATATTGAAGGGGTTTTAACGTGGAGAAGTGATTCAGTATGGCTTCCAACAGCCCGATTCAGCACCATTTTCAATGGTTATGGATGTTAAGTCTTATTAAAAGCGAAAAGCAGCCTATTTTTTGATAGGGTTAATAGCTATGGCACCTGTAGGATGTACCGCCACATCTAAAGGCATGATCCCTTTATCCTTCCAGCAATGGAACAATCTTTGTGCTGCTTCTTCAGAAGGCATAAATGCAATTCCACAATCTCCTCCGCCAGCACCTGACGGCTTACCAGCGCCACCTTGATTTTCTGCTATTGTACATAACTCAGTTAGTAATGGGGTCTCAATCGCCACTCCAGCATTTTTCCCTACTGTCAATAATGCTTGTCGATTTTGTTTTATCCCTGCGAAAATTTTGTCGAGTTCCCCGTTTTCTGCGCCATATAATATTTGCTTTACGGCTACACTGCTTTCATTTAGAAAGGTTTGAAATTGCTTTGGATTCGTTACCTTAAGTTTCAGGACTTCTTTAATAAGGGCCGAAGTCGATGCAGGTGATCCCGTCCAACCAATGCAGACCTTTGTATGTTCAGGTAATTCAATACGTTTTATCGACAAAAAACGCCATTCGCTCTCAATAAAGTTGATGAGTGATGACGCCCTATTATATTCCTCTAACAACCAGTCAGACTGAAAGGAAGAGTAGGCTAGTATTCCCCCATAAGATGATGCAGCAACATCAGCTCCAGACCCACTTCCTTGTGTCTTCACATGCGAAATTGCCGCAAGTTTAAAAATCAACATTGCGGAAGGCTCCTCAGGCAGGAATTGCGTTAACAGTGCGCTAATCACAGATGTGACAACGGCAGCACTTGAACCTAGCCCATATTTAACACCTGATTCATCATCAAGTTCGCTTTTTATAGTGAGTGTGAAATTATCAAGGGTGATTGATTTTTCAGCTAGGTAATGATTAGCTATCGCCATTGCGTCTTGCACAAAGGAAATTCGTTTATCATCCGTATTCACCTGGATTTGGTCATGCCGATAACCCCATGTCAGCCCATTTAGCTGTAAATCGGGTAAGTTAAGAATGTTTTTGTCACTTCGCTCTAAAGTTGCATAGACAAAACGATCTACTGCCATTACGACTAATTTTTGATCTGGTTCAAGTACAGCAAATTCACCAGCCATCATTAATTTCCCGGGTACTTTTACACACAACGGTGTTTTCGGCAACGTTTTCAACCCCTAAATATAGGATACTCCTTGGCCTGGACGACTTAAAATAACATCTGTTACCCCTGACGTCTCCATAAGAGTCTTTTGAACAATCTCTTCATGCTCTGGTAGATAAAGAACTTTGACATTCGGTCCTGCATCGATTGTAAAATAAGCTGGAATACCGGCTTTTCTCATAGCTTGAACAGTTTGCATGACACCCATCGTTGTATCATGCCAATACGTAAATGGAGGATTCGCACCTAATGTTGTAGCATGCATTTTTAAACAATTCGCTTCAGCGATCTGTCCAACCTGCTCAAAATCCCGTGCATTGATAGCCGTTTTTATATTTTTCAAATCAGTTGGAATATGCTTTACCCATCCCGGATAGAATACAGATGTATCAACCGTCCGCTTCATTCCTTCACGACTGGATACATCTTTCATCGTGGCTGATAAGACAACAGCTGCAACCCGTACATCCCAATGATTTGCTGGTGCGATCGGTACGGCATAAGAATCTGAGCCATCTGCTAGACTACCTTGTTCCCATTCCGCAAAGCCACCGTAGATCGATCGGCAAGCTGATCCTGACCCTTGACGGGTTAACCGAGATAATTCTTTGTCACTTACTGTCAAATCAAGTGCACGTGTTGCTGCCGCCGCAAGAGCTGCAAATCCAGAAGCTGATGACGCAAAACCAGCTGCTGTCGGTACCGCATTGATTGAATTCACATGTGCATAGAGATTCGGCCTATCTGCATAGGTCCGTATAAAATTAAGATAATCAGTAACACGTTGATAGGCTTCCCCGTGAACTTGTTCCTCATCTAAAATGAATGTGTCCTCTTTACGGTCCTCATTAAACTCCACTGTTGTTGTTGTATAAAACCCATCTAATGTTAATGATAAACTATTGTTCATCGGTGTGATTAGTTTCTCATCACGTTTTCCCCAATACTTTATTAAGGCAATATTTGTATGTGCTTTGGCCGTCGCCTGCATTGTGTATCCCCTTATCTTAAATTAATCTTCTTTTCGTAATACAAATGGCCAGACAGCATGCGCACCAAAACTTAGTAACTTATCTGTCAACTGTTTTGAATGCACTTCATTCCGAGCGAGTGCAATGATGCAACCGCCATTTCCGCCACCTGTTAATTTCGCACCAAGGGCGCCTTCCTCAAGCGCAAAGTGAATTAAACGATTTAACCCAGCATCACTGATACCTAAAGCTTCTAATTCCTTTTGTGCTTCATTTAGTAATTGACCTAACACTTGTTTACCGGCTTTTTCCAGAGCATCCCGGGCTTGATAGGTGATCTCACCAATCCGGTCGAGCTTTGATTGAAATCTTTTTGGCGCGGACTTTAATAAGCCGGCAATCGACTCAATAGCAGAACGTGTATCCGCCATCCTCCCCGAATCAGCAACGATGAAATACAAATCATCTTTAGGTTTAATATAAGATACCGGCTTTTCCTTTTCATACCAAACAGGACATTCTGAAGTAATCGTTAGTGGATCTAATCCACTTGGCGCACCATGTGCATAGGTTTCAGCAACATTCGCCAACCTTAATAATTCCTCATTTGTATAGTCCTCATTTGCATACATAAAGAGCGATTTAATAACCGCAATCGCAACAGATGCACTTGAACCTAAACCCTTCCCCGGAGGTATTGACGATTTAATTTGGATTAATAAATCTTTACAAGGTACATGAAGGTACAGGAGTGTATCTTTAATACAACGTACGATCCCTTCCAGTGAGCTTGGTGCAGAGTCTATCGGCCCATGATAAAATGTACTATCTAATTTAACTGCCCCTGGAACATAGTCGACAATCGATTCGACACCCACGAGTGGGAATGGAATAGCAATAGCAGGCTGACCATGCACAACCGCATGTTCACCAACTAAGATCAATTTACTCTGCGCTACTCCGATAGCCGTCTTCTCTGAGATTGTTACTTTTTCTGCATTCATTTTTTATATTCTCCCACCAATTGTTTAGCTTTGCCTACGCGAATGTCTTTGGATTCGATTAACTGTTTTGCTATCACATCAACCATCTCCCCAGTAGCTCCGCCAGCAATCGCCACAGAGCGTGAATGTAGTGCCATATGACCCTTCTGAATACCATCGGTCACTAAAGCCTTTAAGGCCCCTAGGTTCTGAGCTAAACCAACAGCAACAATCAGCTGTGCTAGTTCACTTGCAGATTCAACATTTAGTATTTTAAGCGCTAATTGAGATGTTGGGTGGACACGTGTAGCCCCACCAACAATTCCTACTGCCATCGGCAATTCAAGTTCACCGACGAGGTTTCCATCTTTATCTGACGACCATTTCGTCATCGAGCTGTATTGACCGTGTCTAGCAGCATATGCATGTGCTCCAGCTTCAACAGCGCGCCAATCATTGCCTGTCGCAATGACAACCGGATCAATTCCGTTCATAATTCCTTTATTATGCGTTACCGCACGATAAGGATCAGAGGCTGCGAATTCATAAGCGTGAATGACGCCATCGCGAACTTCTTCACCCGTAAATCCTTTAGATTCTAATAAATCTGTTGGTATTACACATCTTGCCCGAGCTAAGCATCGGTCAGCGTAATTAGATAAAATTCTCAGATATACTTTTCCATTCGTTAATTTCTCTACAGATGGGGCGAGTGATTCCACCATCGTATTAATGATATTAGCACCCATTGCATCACATGTATTCACATATATGTGGATCACTAACATTTGATTGTACGCTGAGCCTGAGTCCTCATTTAATATACGCACTTCAAGATCTTCTGCTCCGCCACCTCTAGCAACAATCGACGGATAAGCCTGATTTGCTTCCTCAATAAGAGACTGCTTCTCTTGCATAATTCTTTCTTTTGCAGCAGGAATATCTGGACATCCAACAACTTGAATTTGACCGATCATAACTTGATCAGTTGCCTCTGTTTGGAATCCACCCGCACTACGAACTATTTTAGCTATATAACTGGCGGAAGCCACAACAGATGCTTCTTCTATTGCCATTGGAACAACATATTCTTTTTCATTGATTAAAAAGTTCAGACCTAAACCTAGTGGTAATGAATAAGTACCCACTACGTTCTCAATCATTTTATCCGCTGTATCTGCTAATAATGCTTGATCAGAAAACAAATCCTTTGCTTCCCCATCAGAAAGATCATGCATGTTTGCAATCAATTCCCTGCGTTCGGTCACACTCATATTATAAAAACCAGGAACTCTCGACGTTTTCATGCTATCGCATCCTTATATATATATATCATAATTATCTTGTGTTGAACTTACGTTGAGTTTATTGTATATCGAATCCCTTATTGGTATATTTCGTTAAACACTTATGACCTATCCTACACTTTACTACCCCTACATTGAAGATAGAGTGTGCATCTTTTTATATTAAAGTCTAAAGTCCTAGTTTACATCATACCAAGCCATTTTAAAAAGAAAAGGCTTTATTTCAGATTAAGTAAAATTACTAATTCCATTATGGAAAAAAGTAGAGTTAAATGCAAATAAACAAGGCTATCTATAATTAGAGTATCCTTGTCCATTATTTTTAATCTGTTTAATCTATTTATCTCTCGTCATTCCGAAGTCATGATGAGCCATGGAGGATTCGGACCTCCGACCCTCTGATTAAAAGTCAGATGCTCTACCGACTGAGCTAATGGCTCCTTATATTAGTGTTCTCTCTTTATTTCTCGTCCGTGCGACCTCTGCATCTGCTAGTTTATGCTTCGATGTAAAAGCTTCGAGGTTACTCGGGGATTACTCGGTGGATGTGATGCTCGTTGCTCTACCGACTGAGCTAATGGCTCGTAATTTTAGTGTTCTTTCATTTTTTCCCGTCCATACGACCTCTGCACCTACTAGCTTACGCTTCGATGTTAATACTTCGTTTTAAATAGGCTGGGCTACTAGGATTCGAACCTAGGAATAACGGGACCAAAACCCATTGCCTTACCGCTTGGCTATAGCCCAATCAACTTTATTGTTTACGTTGTTCCCTAATGGGATTAATATGAAGAGTAATATCAGCATTGAACTGCCTAACTAAAACTCTTTGATGACCCGTACGGGATTCGAACCCGTGATACCGCCGTGAAAGGGCGATGTCTTAACCGCTTGACCAACGGGCCATTATGAATGGCGGAGAAGGAGGGATTTGAACCCTCGCGCCGAATTATCGACCTACACCCTTAGCAGGGGCGCCTCTTCACCACTTGAGTACTTCTCCATATGGCTCCACAGGTAGGATTCGAACCTACGACCGATCGGTTAACAGCCGATTGCTCTACCACTGAGCTA
>DATGSG010000012.1:0-30925 GCA_035302925.1 Virgibacillus sp.
TTTTTATAAACTGTTTTATTTTACAGTACTCATAATTCGTTTAAACGCTTTATCTTTATCAAAGGCATCGCCCATTGTGAATTGTTCAAGTAGGTTATTATCCTCATCTAAAAAGTACGTGAATGTAGAATGAATAATATCACCTGTTCCGGGGTCACGGTATAAGAAACCAAGTGCTTCAGCAACCGCTTTTGTCTCCTCTTCCGTACCGCGTAAGAAGTGCCATCCATCGTCAGAAGAATGAACTTCAAAGCGATTTGCATAGTCTTTTAATATCTCTTGTGTATCATGGTTTGGATCGATTGTAATTGTTATAAATTCGACTTCATCACCGAAGACGCCTTCTTTTTCAAGTGAATGACGTAACTTAGACATTTCTAACGTTGTCACTGGGCACACATCCGGACAATTTGTATACATAAATTCAACCAAACGCGCTTTCTTCGGCAATTCCTCAAAAGAATACTCCTCGTTAAAAGCCGTTTCCATCACAACATCAGTAGGTAATTCAGCATTACCCGGTCGAATCACTTTTAAATAATACACCCCGATTGAGATGCCTAGTACTAATAAGATTGAAAAGCCGATATATAATTTCTTCAAGCATCTTCCCTCCAATTATAATTATGAATGGTTATTTGATAAAGGAAAGAGGCCCATATTGCACCTCTTTCCGTCTTACCACAACTTAAATCCTTTTGATCCTGGTGGTGCATTTTGGATAATATCGATAAAGGGAATCGTATAGGCAAATATAATTAAGGCGATGGTAATTGCAATCCATAGTTTCCAATTTTCAAAGATTGCAGGTGTATCACCAGCTTGTTCAGAAAGTGTTGCAATTGGGAATTCTTCTTCACCTTTTGGGGCAAAGAAGGCGAGATTGACAAACATGACGATCATAATAATCATCGCAATAAATAAGATAGATCCACCAATCGCTTGGAATAATTGGTATGTATCCCATGCCGCCGTATCCGCATTACCCATGTATTCGGAATATGCAGAACGTCTTGGACCACCGAGTAGACCTTGCCAATGCATGGCACCAGACATAAAGGCCATACCAATGGACCAAATAATCGCCTGAATAATTCCTAATTTATTCATTTTTGGTGTTAACGTTCTACCTGTAAGTGAAGGGATTAACCAAAATGCAATTCCAAAGAAAGTTAACATAACAGATGTTGCTGCCGTTAAATGGAAATGACCTGTTACCCAAATCGTATTATGAACAACTTGGTTCATTTGGTTTGAAGCATTGATAATTCCACCAGCTCCACCAGGTATAAACCACAACATCCCAAGAAAAGGAGCAAAGAAACGGACGTCTTTCCATGGTAGTTTTTTCACCCAACCAAAAACACCCTTAGCTCCTAATTCACGACCTCTTGCTTCAAATGTAGCGAATAAAGAGAAGGCCGTCATAAAAGATGGAATAACAACGAGAAATGTAAGGACAACTTGGATATACTTCCAAAAAGGGTCGATTCCAGGTTCAGTTAATTGATGGTGAAAACCAACTGGAATAGAGAATAATAAGAGCAAGATGAACGATAAACGTGCTAATGAATCTGAAAATATTTTTCCACCGATAATTTTTGGCATAATCGCATACCAGGCCATATAAGCAGGTAATAGCCAAAAATATACAAGGGGATGACCGAAATACCAGAATAATGTTCGACTTACTAATACATCAATGGATTCAGTTAAGCCAAGTGACCAAGGAAGAAATTGAACCAAAACAGCTGTCGCAACTCCTAATGTTGCAATTTGCCACATGACCATATTAATAACGGACATATAACTTAATAATGGTGTTCGAACACCAGGATTCTCTCTTCTAAAACGTGCATGACGGCGGAAGATCATAAAGCCGACAAACCAACTACCGACAATGATTAACGTTAAGCCAATATAAAATCCGGGATGAGCCATCATTGGGGCATAGAATGTGTATAATACTGTCGCTTCATTTAACAAAATAAGGATCGTTGTTAAAATGACTCCACTCGTCATCATCCAAAAACCAAACCAGCCCATTTTCCGTTCACTCGCACTATACTTTCCCGCTGTTTTACTTTGAGCAGCAAGCATAAAGCCAAGAATAAAGAATGTTGTTAATACGAGACCTAGTACAACACCATGGACGGTTAATATTTGGTAATATCCAATATTACCAGGTAATTCAAACCTTCCGGACCGTTCAAGTGTTTGTAATAAACCAGCTGTTGCACCAACAAATAATGCTATAAAGGCGACATACATATGGGCCATAGCTAATTTTGCATCTGGCGTATGGATACTTCTAATTGACTTCTTCATTATTCAATCACCTCGATTGTCGCGGCCATAAGGTGGTGACCCGTGCCACAGTATTCATTACACACTAATGTATATGTACCAGCATGTTTAAATGTATTTGTATATGTGCTTATATATCCTGGTTCAAGCATCATATTTACGTTTGTACCAGCTAATTCGAACCCATGAACAACATCTTTTGTCGTAGCATTAAAGTGTACGGTTGCACCTTTAGGGATTTCTACAACTTTATCATCTGTCCCTACATCATAATTAAAGGCTGAAGCTACAATCGTGAGCTGATATTCATTCTCGCCAATTTCTCTTAAACCTGGATCATCAAATGGGGCGGTCTTATCTACATTCTCTGGGTTAAGGGTTACCGCACAACTTGGTGGTTGATTCCCCATATAAAACGCACTGACACCAACAACAATTAGAAAGATAAGCAATGTCAATGTACCAAAGTACAGCCATATTTTTTCATATTTATGCATATTCATCTGTTTCTCTTCTCCTTTTTAAATGGAATCTTGTATTTTCTAACGTGATAAAAATAAGAGCCATACTCCGACCCATGTAACAATGATAAAACCACCGAGCAACATGACAGAAATAAAAGTACCTTTAAAATCAGGTTCGGCTTCTACACGTTGATCTTCCACATTCTTTTTATCTAGTTTTTTCTCAGCCATATGAAAACCTCTCCTTTCACATCTCCTAATCAAACAGAGAATTTCTTTTTTAAAAACCCAATCCATTCGACTTCATTTGCTCTATTTCACAATGGCAGTTGAAATAGAACAGTTCCTAACAGTGAATATAGTGATTTCAGAACTCACTCATAATGATACAGCATAAACACCCGATAAAGAGCGCCATCATAGGGTTGTCACAAATTATTCAATTTAATAAAAACAGTGATTGACTGCATTTTACTAACCATAAGGTTAAAGAAGTTTGTGACATATTTGTGAAAAACAATGCATGTTTTTAACTTTTTGGTAAACCTTATATTTAAAAAGGATGAAAAATATGAGCTATATTTGTTCCACCGGATTAGGTATTCCAGACGAGACATATTCACAGGAAAAGGTGAAGGGGTTAGTGAAAGAAATATTTCCATCTTTGTTAGAAAAGAAAATAAACCGCATCCTTCCGATTTTTGATCATGCGCAAGTAGAGGAGAGGCAACTCGTCGTTACAGAGGAATGGTTGAAACAGTCGCATACATTTGAGGAAAAGAACGACTTGTATCAAAAGCATTCATTAATAAAGTCTCTTGAGGCGATTGACCATTGTTTAACGAATACAGATTTTTTACAAGAGTCTATCCCATATGAAGCGATTGATTTAATTATTTATATATCAAGTACGGGAATCATGACCCCTTCAGCTGATACATATATCATGAATGAACGTCCATTTCGTGAAGACATCGTACGCATGCCTTTATGGGGACTAGGTTGTGCTGGGGGGGCCATCGGATTAGGGAGAGCTTTTGACTGGCTTGTTGCCCATCCGAATAAAACCGCCTTGATCGTTTGCAGTGAATTATGTAGTTTAACGTTTCAAAAGACAGATACTAAAATGAGCAATATCGTCGGTACAGCATTATTTGGTGATGGAATTGGTGCTGCGTTATTAATGGGCGATACATCACCCTATTTATCCTTGCGAAAAAAACCTTTACCAAAGATTATGAATACAAGTTCATTTACGAAGAAAGATAGCACGAATATTATGGGGTGGGATATAAAAAATGCGGGATTTGAAGTTGTCTTCTCAAAAAAGATTCCAAAACTTGTCCAGACAATTTGGAAAGATCATCTTCTCGCATTTTTCGAAGAATTAAATCTAACGGAATCACAAATACATTCATTTATCGCTCATCCTGGAGGGAGAAAAGTGCTTGAAGCAATGGAAGATGCTTTGTCCATTTCGGAAGATAAAATGAAGCATTCTTATCATGTTCTTGCTAATCATGGGAATATGTCATCCGCTACTGTGATCTATGTACTCCATGAATGGTTAAAAGAATCGATCGACCCGCAGGAGAAAAGTATATTATCTGCGTTAGGGCCTGGATTTAGTTCGGAACTATTGTTATTGGAGTGGGTGGAATAATGGCGATCTGGATGGTGGGTTTTTTAACCTTTCTAATCGGGCAACGGCTCATTGAATTATTCATTGCGAAACGAAACGAACATTGGATCAAGCGTAGAGGGGGAGTCGAAATAGGTGATAAGCACTATAAATGGTTTATTGTGCTTCATACACTCTTCTTCATATCGCTTATTGTTGAAAGTATCGTTCGAAATAATCTCTATATCCAGTTGAACTCCGCATTATTCATTTTATTTATCATCTTGCAAATTGGGAGGGTATGGTGCATTTATAGTTTGGGGAAGTTTTGGAATACGAAGATTATTGTGGTCCCTAATGTGCATTTAATTCGCAGCGGACCCTATCGCTATCTGAAGCATCCCAATTACGTGATTGTCGCAATGGAATTAATCGTGATTCCTTTATTGTTGATGGCCTATCTAACAGCCATCATTTTTCCGCTCCTTCATATACTCTTGTTAATGGTTCGCATTCCTTCTGAAAACAGGGCACTAAATGAGCGGGCGATTTCACCCTAAAAAATCAATTATCGATGATTCTATGCTAAAATGGAATATATGGTATATCGTAGGGGGAGGATAGCATATGAATCAAGACGCTCAACTCAAGCAAATCAAACAATACGTTAAAGATCTGTTCCATAGTGATGCTACTGGGCATGATTATTTTCATATGCAACGGGTGGCAGATATGGCTAGGCAACTAGCCCGAGAAGAAAATGCAAATGTATTTATCTGTGAAGCGGCTGGATGGATTCATGACATCGGCGATCAAAAGCTTTTTGAAGATCCTGAACAGGCGCTTACTGAAATGAATGAATTTTTATACGCGATAGGGATTTCAAAGGAAGTGCTTCAGCAAATTCAGCGGGCAAGTAAGGATGTCTCCTTTAGTCAAGGAAGGATTCCTACGACTCTCGAAGGAAAGATCGTTCAAGATGCTGATCGGATTGATGCACTTGGTGCGATAGGAATTGCGAGAACCTTTGCATACGGCGGGGCTAACAGACAATTGATTCATCATGATGCGGTTAAGCAGAACACTTCCATCCAGCACTTTTATGACAAGTTATTTATTTTGAAAGACCAGATGCATACAGATACAGCTAAGAAGATCGCCACACAGAGACATCGATTTATGGAGACGTTTATTACTCAGTTTTTTGAAGAATGGTAAACATAAAATGGAGGCGATTGCCATAGTGGGAAATGACGTTTCTCCTCCATTCCTTTTTTTAGTTGATTCGTTTGGCTCCTAAGTATTTAGGTTCCCAGTAGGAATTGCTTAATGTACTAATCTCCACTCCACGTGATTCTCCGGCATGAATAAACTCGCCATTCCCAATATAAATACCCATGTGTGACGGACCAGGTTGGTATGTTTCAAAAAAAACAAGATCACCTACTGAAGGTGATTCTACAGGTTCGGCAAAGTTCCATGTTTCGCTAACGGTTCTTGGAATAATGATGTCTTGTAACTGGAACACATATTGGATAAATCCGCTACAATCAAATCCCGATGTTGTTTCACCACCCCATTCATATGGGATACCAATTAAAGAACGGGCACTTTCAACGACATTATTTGAATCAGAGGATTTTGCTTCTACTTTTTTTATTGTGGCTAGCTTTTCTTCATCCTCTTGATCAGCTGTCGGTTCCTCCACTTGCTCTTCTTCTTGTTCTTGTTCCTGTTCATCCTCTTGCTCTTGCTCGTTTTGTTCTCCTTCAACCTCCGCTTCTTGCTTACCGACAGTTTCTAACTCTGGTTCTTTGTACAAGGCCATTAATGACTCTTGTGTCACTTCATCTATGAGTTCGATCCCGTGTTCATCTTCTGCCATCTCTAAGGCTCTTTCGGTTAAGGGACCATAAATCCCGTCGATTTCCCCTTCATAATGTCCAAAATAAGCTAAGGACTCTTGAACAATTTTCACATTGTCACCATACATACCCGGATATACGCTCTCTGATAAATGACTGAGTCGCTTCATATAATTCTGCTTTTCTACTTCAATTAACGCATGAATGGTTTCCTCATCTGTTTGCCCGGTAATTTTAATATGATGATCAGCCTGAAAGTTTTTAAGCGCATATTCTGTCAACATCCCGTATTCTCCATCAAGATCATCATCATAATAAGAGATCGATTCTAACTTCCTTTGTAATAAACGAACCATTTCACCGTGTTCACCATACTCAAGCTGCTCTGATTCTTGTAAGAGTTTATTTTGAAACGCTGGATATGCATCAACATAAACCGCAAACGGCTGACTTAGCATGTAGCTATATAAAACCGATTGTTTGACTACGTGCCCTACAGTACCATTCATCATGCAAATATCCCCTTTCTATTTAAACAAATACTACTTTCATCTTCTTTAATGAATTTCATTCTCTTATTAAATTTATGAGGAGAAATAAATTCTATGTGTTTCGTTTATATTACAAATTTGTAGTACAAGTGCTACAATAGGTACATTATTACTCACTTTTGGGGGAAATTGTATGACGAGCAATGAACAAGCATATCTTGATTTATGTAAACATGTACTTGATAAAGGAAAGATGAAAGATGACCGAACAAAGACGGGTACCTATTCTTCATTTGGTCACCAATTACGTTTTGATTTAAATGAAGGATTTCCGCTCTTAACAACAAAACAAGTCCCTTTTCGCCTAGTTGCAAGTGAACTGCTTTGGTTTATTAAAGGGGATACAAACATACGTTACTTATTAGAAAACAACAATAACATTTGGAATGAATGGGCATTTAAAAAATGGGTGGAGAGTTCAGCTTATAAAGGCCCTGATATGACTGACTTTGGCAATCGGATCCAGAAAGATGAAGCATTTAAGACAATCTATCAAGAGCAGATGGCGACGTTTAAGAGTAATATTCTGAATGACGATGACTTTTCAAGCCGTTATGGCGATCTGGGAGCTGTTTATGGAAAACAATGGCGTGATTGGAAAACATCAACAAATGAAACCATTGATCAATTGAAAGAAGTCATTGAATCCATTCGCGTCAATCCAAACTCGCGACGTCATATTGTTTCCGCTTGGAACCCTGAAGATGTTCCAAGTATGGCCTTACCACCATGTCACACCTTATTTCAATTTTATGTTGCGGATGGAAAATTATCCTGCCAGATGTATCAGCGGAGTGCAGACTTGTTTTTAGGAGTCCCTTTTAACATCGCAAGCTATGCTTTATTAACGCATTTAATTGCGCATGAATGTGGTCTAGAAGTCGGAGAATTTATTCATACATTTGGCGATGTTCATATTTATGCCAATCATGTGGAACAAGTAAAAATGCAGCTGAAGCGGGAGTCAAAACCACTCCCGCAATTGAAAATAAATAAAAATAAACAGTCAATCTTTGATTTTGAATTAACTGATCTTGAGATCCAAAATTATCATCCACATCCAGCAATTAAAGCACCAATTGCGGTTTAAACGATAGCGTATCTATATTAATGGAAGAAGGTTGTAATTATGATTTCTCTACTTGTTGCCATGGATCGAAACCGAGTAATCGGCTTTGAAGAGGATATGCCTTGGCATTTACCGAAAGACTTAGCATACTTTAAAGAAAAAACAATTGGAAAATCCATTATAATGGGAAGGAAAACATTTGATTCCATTGGTAGGGCGTTACCGAAGCGGAACAATATTGTTCTCACACGAAGTAAAGAGGAGTTTCCAGAGGGGGTAAAAGTCATCCACGATGTCGCAGTCATACATCAATGGGCTGCTGCATACCCAGATGAAGAACTCTTCGTTATTGGTGGTGGGAATCTTTTTGAGCAAATCCTACCTTATGCTGATCGCATGTATATTACTGAAATTGATGAAACATTTCAGGGGGATACGTACTTCCCTGAATTCTCCGTGGCAGACTGGGAGTTAATCAAAAAGACAGCTGGAGAAAAAGACGATAAAAATCCATATGATTATTATTTTCTACAATATGATCGGAAACAATCATAATCTGACATGGAAAAGCACTTTAAGTTGTGAATGAGTAGATAAACATGTTAAAGTAACTATAGAGAATACTAAAACTTATATGTACCTATAAATGCAGAAAAAAATCAGTCGAAAATGAACATACTGAGGTGAAAAAAATGGCTCAGATCGGTATACCAAGTTTGATTTTGATTTTAGTTGTCGCTTTAATTATCTTTGGACCAGCAAAATTGCCCGAAATTGGGAAGGCTGCCGGTGATTCATTAAAGGAATTTAAAAACGCAACAAAAGATCTCGGAGATCACACTTCAAATGAAGAAGATTCTTTAAATAAATAGAAATACAAAGGAAGGTGTGAGGGATAAGTTGCCTTACATCTTCTTTTCTGTCTGATGATCAAGAGGGAGTGGTATTATGGCGGTTGAAACAGAAAGTGATAAGGAAATGAATCTTGTTGCACACTTAGCGGAATTAAGAAATCGACTGATTGTTACAGCAGTCTTTTTTATTGTCTTTTTCGTTGGTGCATTTATCTATGTGAAAGAGATTTACTCCTTTTTTGAGAAAGATATGGATTTTGTCCTTAATGTGACAAGTCCCGCCGAAATTATTTGGGTATACTTAACGATGGCAGGACTTGCAGCCCTCGTTGGTACATTACCTATTTTAGCATTACAAGTTTGGTTGTTTATTAAACCTGCACTTACCGTACCTGAAAGAAGAGCTTCATTATCCTATGTCCCAGCGGTGTTCATTTTATTTGTTCTCGGATTAACTTTCGGTTATATCGCTTTCAGTAAGTTGATTTTACCGTTCCTGTTAGCATTAAATGATGGGATGTTTAATGAACTATTCACCGTTGAAAAGTATTTTCGTTTTATGTTACGAGTTACTTTACCATTTGCAATTCTGTTTGAAATTCCAATTATTGCAATGTTTTTAACGAGCCTAGGTATTCTCACTCCAACATTTATGAGGAAAACGAGGAAGTACGCTTATTTTATTCTTCTTATTGTCGGTGCGTTTGTTACACCTCCTGATATTGTTTTGCAACTTGTTGTAGCGATTCCATTGTTTATTCTCTATGAAATCAGTATTTATCTCTCAACAATTGTTTATCGCAAAAAAGAGAAAAAGCGAAAGGCCTATCTAAATGAGGACCAATCCGAATAACGGGGTGAACAAATGCTAACATTTTATCAATTTGTCATGACTTATCGAAACAGTAAAACAGCCACAAATGAAAGTCGGCTTGCCGAGTGGATATTTGCTGATCATGATTTTCCGAAGCATGTGATAGACTATAACCAGATTAGTAATTATTTAGAGTGGAACAGTCCTTTTCCAGAGGCTTTGATTGTCTTTGATGAACTATGGGATGTTTATCTATTAAGAAGAGAGTAGTCATCTAAAATCCCTTTAACGTATTGCTCCTATAAACAGCTTTGCATCATCTGCAAAGCTGTTTATTTAATAATGAGCGAAAGAATATTCTTAAAGGAAATAATTTCCTTGTTACCATCTGCCATCTGTAAATACACTTTTTCATTCTCATCATTCATGAGCGCTAACTCCTGTCCATCAAGCTCTGGTTTATTTACCTTTATATCTTCTCGCCATATATGTTGAAGGAGTTTCACATGTTCAGGCAGCATCAAGGATGCCCACTTCATTGTTCCACGATCTCTACCCATTATCTTCACCTCATCTTGATCATACCGGAACACATGTTCCTTTTCCGGCACGAATGATTTCTTTAGCTATGATAATCATGTTAAAATAATCGTATAAGGGGAGAATGAGATGAAAATATTACATACTGCCGATTGGCATTTAGGTAAAATTGTTAATAGCGTACATATGACAGAGGAACAAGATTATATATTAGAAAAGTTACTTGATATCATTGAACAAGAACAACCTGATGTATTGATCATTGCCGGAGATATTTATGACCGAGCCATTCCGCCGAGAGATGCGGTTGAGTTATTAAATAAAGTACTGACAACGATTATTACAACATACAATATTCCCATTTTAGCCATTGCGGGAAATCATGATAGCCCGGATCGTTTGGAATTTGGGAACCAATTATTCCGTGCTCAAAACCTATTCATTGAAACAAAGATAACAGCGGATTTAAAACCGATTATCATTCATGATGATAATGGACCCGTTTATTTCCATTTAATCCCCTATACTGAACCTGCCGAAGTACGTGAATATTTTGCCGATGACAAGATTAACTCGCACCACTCGGCGATGGAAGCCATGATCAATCATATTAAAAATAATCATGATATGAGTGAACGTCATATATTGATTGGTCATGCTTTCCTAGCGGGAGGGATGGAGTCAGAGTCTGAGGAACGGTTATCGATGATTGGAGGAAGTCCATATATTGATGCGGCCTTATTTCATGATTTCACCTATGTAGCAATGGGGCACCTCCACCAGCCACAACGGGTTACGAGTGATACTATTCGCTATAGTGGCTCCCTGTTAAAATACTCATTTTCGGAGTCGAATCATCGGAAGAGCGTTACCATGGTTGATCTCGATGAGAACAAGCAAGTAGAATTGGAGTATTTTCCATTAATACCGCGCTATGATATGAGGATTGTGGAAGGTTATTTCGATGAACTCATCGAACACCCCCTTAAAAATCATGAGGATTTTTTACATATTCAGCTGTTAGATGAGGGCAAGATTATCGACCCAATGAATAAATTACGTAAAATCTATCCAAATATTTTACGACTAGAACGCATCACCAAACGTTCTGATCATCAACTATTAGATTTAAAGAAGGTTAGAGAAGAAAATGAAAAATCACACACAGAATTATTCACTTCATTTTATAAGGAAATACGTGGCGAGGAAATGGATGATAAGCGGATTTCCCGGATTAATCAAGTGATTTCCAAAATAGTAGAAGACGAGAGGGGGAAATAAGATGCGTGCTATTCGGTTAAAATTGACCGCGTTTGGACCTTATCTACAGGAACAAATCGTGGATTTCAATGATTTAGGTAAAGAATCAATCTTTTTAATAACCGGACCAACAGGTGCTGGTAAAACAACCATCTTTGATGCCATCTGCTATGCGCTATACGGACGGGCAAGCGGCTCTGATCGTGAACAAGACTCTTTGCGAAGTGATTTTGCGAATGCGGATGAACAGACTGAAGTACAGTTTACCTTTTCACTTCATGAGCAAACCTATGAGGTAACACGTAAGCCGAAACAAGTAAGAAAGAAAGCACGTGGTGATGGCTACACGGATGAACCTGCCCAGGCTACATTATATGAAATCGTTGATGGAGAAAAGCAGCTCATGGCATCAAGAATTACCATGATTAATGAAATCATCCAAGACAAGATCGGTTTCGATTATGATCAATTTTCTAAAATGGTATTGATTCCTCAAGGTGAGTTTCGTAAATTAATCTCCGAAAACAGTCGAGAAAGAGAAGCGGTTTTACAAAGTATTTTCAATACATATGTGTATAAAAAGATGACAGAGGAATTAAGATCACAGGCGAAACAACTCGAAGAAGAAATCAAATCTTTAGATCATTTAATCCAGCATGAAACGATGAAGATTAAATGGGAACACGAGCAAATCGATGAGTCCGATACAATCGAAAAGATTGTCGAAAAACTCCAAGATGAAATGGCTAAAATTGAACAACAGATTCAATTAGATGGCAAAGAAAGAAAAAAACGAGAAGAATTGCTTGAAAAGGCACAAAATATCTATTATATGAATCAAACACTCGAGCAAAAATTTTCGGAGTATGAACAATTACTTCAGGAGCAAAAGGAGTTAGATGTAAAGACACCGATCATTGAAGAGAAGAAAAGTAAATTACAGCTCGCTTTGAAAGCTCAAAACGTCATCCCATATGAGGAACAAAGCAATGCGAGGAAGAAGGAATGGCAAGAACAACAAGAGAAAGTAAAGAAACAACAGGAGAAAGTTACGATCATCACGACTAGTCATGAGACGATACAACGTAAACATCAGGAAGAATCTGAAAAGCAAGGGGATCTCGAAAAAATACAGGAAGAAATTAAGCAAGCAAAACAACATATGGAGCAAATCAACCATTATAACACCTTAAAACAAGATGCAGAGAAGATTCATCTGAAAAGTGAGACTGAACATAAACAATTAACAAAACTCGAAGAAAACATAAAAAAATGCGAACAAGATATCGAAAAGATCGATCAAGAACTAAGTAAGGAACAGGAAGTAACGATCACCTACTATCAAACGAAAGATCAATTGGATAAAGCGCAACATACATTGAAAAAACTAGATCACTTGCTGACAGAATACAATAAATTGGAAAAGTTGCGAAGCCATTATCTAAGCATTCATAAACAGTATCAAGAAAAATCTAGAGCATTAGAAAATCTCCAAGAAAAATATGAGCACCTAGACAATAAGCAAAAAGAACAATATGCCGCCTATATGGCTCATCAATTGGAGACAGGGGAGGCTTGTCCTGTCTGTGGTTCACTCGAACATCCATCTAAAGCAGTACACCAAACAGAACTCGTCAACCTCACTTCGTTTGAGGAGCTCAAACAAAAACTACAAAAGAAACAAGAAGCGTTTCTCACATTTGAAAAAGTATATAATGACTGCAAATCAGATGGAAGAAGTCAGCGGGACATTGTGAATAATCTTCAACAAGACCTAGCTGAGGAGGGGAAAGACCTTCACTCAGAAGCAGATAAAGACATTGACTTGATTACAATCAATAAACAACGAACTACATGCCAGCAAGTCATCACGGATCTAGAGCGTCAACAAAAAGAAACATCACTCTTATTAGCTAAGATGAAGGAGCAAAAGACCGCTAAAAAAGATCTGTTGAGCCAAAAGGACAGTTTCAAACAAACGTTTGACCAACTTAATTTGAATTACCAAAAGACCCAAAATGAGGCGCTACAAACACGAACACGATTAGCGGATTTAGAGAAACAATTGCCAGCGGGAATCCATGATACAGAGGAATTCAAACAGCAACTCATCAAACAGGAAAAAGTATATGAGCAAAAATCTCTACAATGGGAAGAAATTAAACAAGCTTATCAAGTGAGTCTAGAAGAGGCCCAAAAAGAGACAACCCTATTAAACGCGTTACATTCATTTACCGAAGAAATTAAAGCACGCTTTGATGATCAATTTAACTATTTCTCACAATCTGTAAAAGACAGTGGGTTTAGCTCGATCGAAAATTATCAGCAGGCGAAGATGCCCTTGGAACAGCAGGAAATGATTAAAAAAGAAATCGAACAATTTGAGACACGAACAAAACAACTTCTGTTTCAAATCCAACAGCTGAAAGATCAAATTAAAGATCAAGCACGACCAAAGCTAGATAAATTACAGGAGAATATTGACATTCAGCGAGTAGAGTTGCAAAAGCAAGTAGATCATTTGCATAATTTACGGTCAAAACAAGAGACGAATAAAGAGATTAATGAGCAAATCAAGCTCAACAAAACGAAGCAAACGACACTAAAGGATGAATATTATATTGTTGGTGATTTGGCCGATTTATCCCATGGTAATAATCAATTACGACTGTCTTTTGAAAGATATGTTTTGGCTTCGTTTTTAGATGAGATTCTATCACAAGCAAATATTCGCTTAGACCGAATGACAGAATACAGATATCAACTCATTCGTAGCGGGCAAGTGGCTAAACAAGGAGCACAGAGTGGATTAGATCTCGAAGTCCTTGATCATCATACAGGCCAACAACGGTCGGTTAAAACATTGTCTGGTGGAGAAGGGTTTAAAGCATCACTAAGCCTTGCTCTAGGGTTAGCAGACGTCGTTCAAGCACATGCAGGAGGAATTCAAATGGATACCTTGTTTATTGATGAAGGATTCGGCACCCTTGATGAAACATCACTACAACAAGCAATTGATTGTTTAAAGGACTTACAAGATAGTAATCGACTCTTAGGCATTATTTCACATGTGCCACATTTAAAAGATGAAATTCATGCTAAACTGGAGATCACACCATCGCCACGTGGTTCAACATTAGCCTTTTCATTTGGTTAATGTTGAAAAGTGGAAGAATGCTGAAGTATTCAATTCGACCTTTTATTATTGGGTATACATCCATTCGTGCGAATCTTGCTTTTCTATCACAAAAGCAGGCTCATGGTATAACCGAAAATGCTGAATCTTGCGGTTGCCCAGGAAATAACGAAGACATGATGGATAATCAACCAATCTGTTGGTCGCCTACACTAATTCAATTAAATGACGTACAATAATCTAGATTCGTTTAATAGATGAAGTATGAGGAGGTTTTATGATGGTTTTTTCAGTTCAACATCAGCCACATCGCGACCAGCGGATTCATCCATATCCGCGACACGGCCAGCCACCTGTTCGGAATCATCAACTACAGAGAATGATTCAAGGAATAACAGGTCCAGACGCTTCAGTTGGCTCAATCGCAACGAAAGGTGTCAATGGGTTATCAAAAACACTCAAAAATGTTCAACAAGTCTTACATGTTGTTCAGTCGGCAACACCAATCGTCCAAGAATACGGACCCATGGTTAAAAATATACCAGCCATGTATCAAATGATAAAAGCATTTAAAGATATTGAAGACACTCCAGAAGACAAGGAACAAATTAAAAGTAGCAGCATTGAAAAAAGTGAAAGTGATACAGAGATTTCCCCCGCATCTTTAGACCATAAACAAGGATCTGATACACGTGGTCAGTCAACTCCTAAATTGTTTTTTTAATAAAGCGAGGCTAGGAACTTGATTTTTATTCACATTCGCGAAAAGATAGGGGTGTAAGGAATATACATTGGAGGTAAATAAATGAATACAGAAGTAGCTACATTTGCTGGTGGATGTTTTTGGTGTATGGTCGAGCCTTTTGACCAGCGGCCAGGAATTAAGGAAGTCTTATCCGGATATACAGGTGGAGATATTCCTCATCCAACATATGAACAAGTGTGTACCAATACAACAGGCCATCTAGAAGCCGTCCAAATCACCTTTGATTCTACTATCATGTCATATGAAGAGCTCGTACAATTGTTTTGGCAACAAATTGACCCAACAGATCCAGGTGGACAATTCCATGATCGGGGCGAATCTTACCAAACAGCGATTTTTTATCATCATGAAGAACAAAAAGAAATCGCTGAAAGGTCGAAACGTGAACTAGGCGAGAGCGGCCGATTTAACAAGCCCATTGCGACAAGTATTAGACCTGCAAAGCCCTTTTATCTTGCGGAAGAAGGACATCAAGATTATTATAAAAAACAGGCGTCACATTATCGTTTATATAAAAAAGGTTCTGGGAGAGATGATTTTATTAAAAAGAATTGGCATGAAGAAAAAAAACAGGTTGACTTGAAAAAGGAATTAACTCCTACACAGTATCATGTGACTCAAGAAAATGGGACAGAGCAACCCTATCAAAACGAATACTGGGATAATGAAGAAGAAGGCATATATGTAGATGTGATCTCAGGTGAAGTTTTATTTTCTTCTAAAGATAAATTTGATGCGCAATGTGGTTGGCCAAGCTTTACGAAACCCGTTGATGATTATCAGCTTGTTGAAGAATCCGATACAACCCATGGCATGGTTCGTACAGAAGTTCGCAGTAAAAAAGCAGACTCACATTTAGGACATGTATTCAATGACGGTCCTCCAGAAGCAGGTGGCCTTCGCTACTGTATGAATTCAGCAGCTATGCGCTTTATACCGAAAGACAAAATGGAAGATGAAGGCTATAAAGCTTATTTACATCTATTGGAATGAATTTCATAATTACCAAAATTAGCTACACCGATACAATATGTAGTTAAGAACGGTTAAACGAAACCATATGTTGTAGCGGTGATGCAATAAACCGGTATTATGAAATTCATTGATTGAAATAAGCTTTACACAAAAAATGAATAGTAGAGAGGTAATCAATAATGATTCATCATGATTGGGAAAAACGAAACACATTAAAACAAATCAAATGTATCCATGCTGATGCAAAGAAATTCATCGTAAACAATAAATTAACCCCTGGACATGTATATGACGTCAAGAACGAAACAGATGAGTTTTATTTTATTATCGATAACAGTAACCGAATGGCTGGATTCTTAAAAGAATACTTTCAAGAAGTGGAATAACAGGATTCTTCCCTCCTGTTATTCTCTATTTAAGGGAATGAATTTCATAATTACCAAAATTAGCTACATCGATACAATATGTAGTTAAGGACGGTTCAATGAAACTATATGTTGTAACGGTGTTGCACTAAATCGGTATTATGAAATTCATTAAAGGGTATAAAAAAGAAAATATCGGGGAATATTGATGCTCAAGCTATATTTATGTGGATTTTGCACAGAATTTGTTTTTTATTGTTCGTATTAATGATATAATTTAACTATCAGAATGAATTTCATAATTGCTAAAATCTGCTACACCGACACGGCATGTAGTTAAGAATGGTTTAACGAAACTATATGTCGTATCGGTGTTGCACTAAATCGGTATTATGAAATTCATTAATCAATATAACATACTAGATTGTAGCTGTTATCATTATATTCCGATTTTTATTTAGAAGATAGGCGATCTAAACAAAATGGGGGCTGAATCATATTGAAAAAAATATACTTAGTACGTCATTGCTCTGCTGATGGACAGCATAAAGATTCACCATTGACAATTGAAGGTACACGACAAGCTCAGCTACTATCGATCTTTTTAACGAAGAATAATATCCCGGTTAACCGGATCATTTCAAGTCCGTACTTGCGTGCTGTTGAAAGTATCAAGCCTTATGCTGAAAAGAACGGGGTAGACATTGAAGTAGACGAACGTTTACATGAGAGAGTCTTGAGTAATGAACCTGTTGATGATTGGCTTGAGGTGTTAGAACACTCCTTTAAAGATTTAAATTTCAGTTTACCTGGTGGGGAATCAGCTAATGATTCAATCGAGCGAGCAAATCAAGTACTTAATCGTATTTTTCAAGATGAAGAAGCTACAAATGTCATGTTGGTTACACACGGAAATCTCATTGCGTTGATTTTACATCAATACGATAATAACATCGGATTTGATCAGTGGAAAGAACTACGAAATCCTGATATATATGCCATTCATTACGATCACAATGGCGTCGATTCAGTAGAATCTATCTGGAGACCCTAAAAAAGAGCCGATGCAATTCACAAAATAACTTTACTTCCTTTCGATAAAGGAGGTAAAGTTATTTTGTTTATACATATTTTATATAAATTAGGTGATCATAAGACAAACAATTGTTAGGAGTGAATCTGAATGTCAAATCATCACATGCCCCAATTTCCCGAATCCTATTGGCGAGATACGGTTCAATTACCTTCATTTCCACCCTTGGATCAATCACTAAAAACAGATGTAGGTATTGTTGGAGGAGGGATTACTGGAATTACCGCAGCCTATCTCTTGGCAAAACAAAATGTAAAAGTCGTCCTAATTGATGCTGGACCCATTTTAAATGGTACAACAGGACATACGACAGCAAAAGTGACAGCCCAACACGGTCTTATTTATGATGAACTTATTCAAAATTTCGGCGTAGAGAAGGCTTCTTTATACTATCAAGCCTCTGCCGAAGCCATACAAATCATCAGAGAAACCATTAAAGAACAGCAAATCGATTGCGATTTAACTACTGAAGATGCCTATTTATTTACGAATGCAGACTCCTTTTTATCTTCATTAGAAACTGAAAAAAAAGCCTATGATCAACTCAAGATTGCGAGTAGACTAACCAATAATATCCCACTTCAAATCCCGGTAAAATCAGCATTAATGATGGAAAATCAAGCTCAATTTCACCCCCTTAAATATTTACAAGGATTGGTTGAAGCATGCAAAGAGATGGGAGTTCAACTATTTGAACAGACGACTGCGGTCGATCTTGAATACAATAAGCATCCGACAATTGTAACCCGTAATGGTCATCGTATTGCCTGTCGTCATGTCATCTCAGCTTCTCATTATCCATTTTATGATGGACAAGGATTTTATCCTACGCGGATGTATGCGGAACGTTCTTATGTCGTTGCCATCCAATCACAAGACCCATTTCCTGGCGGGATGTATATTAACGCAGAATCACCTACTCGATCCATTCGTTCGGCATTAACAAAGGATAATGAGGAATTATGGTTAGTAGGGGGGGGGAGTCATAAAACAGGACAAGGAATCTCGACAATCAAACATTATGAAGCATTGCAACACTATGCAGAAGAACATTTTGGTATAAATCGCTTCATCAACCGATGGTCAGCCCAAGATTTAATTACGCTTGATAAATTGCCCTATATTGGCGCCATCACTAAAAAACAAGAATCGGTACTTGTCGCAACAGGATACCGAAAGTGGGGAATGACGAACGGTACAATAGCTGCTAAAATTATGAGTGATACGATTTTAGAACATGATCAGCCATACCATGATTTATTTTCACCTTCAAGATTTCAAGCAGACCCGGCAATTAAGGAGTTTGCTCGTATCAATGCGGACGTAGCCAAGCATTTAATTAAAGGTAAACTAGAATATACAAATGACCAACTAAAAACATTACAGTCGGATGATGCTACGATTACACGAATTAATGGACAACGTACAGGTGTATATAAAGATGAAAGCGATCAATTGCATATGGTTGATACAACATGCACACATCTAGGTTGTGAAGTCACATGGAACTCCGGTGACCGTACATGGGATTGTCCATGTCATGGATCAAGATTTTCATACACGGGAGATGTCATCGAAGGTCCAGCGAAGAAACCATTGGCCACAGTTAAACGTGAAGAATTATGAAGTAAACTTCATAACTAAGTATTTTTGGTTTTATCTCAATAAGTCAAGAATACTTAGTTATGAGACGTTGTTTACTTAAGGTGAAACAGCTTCCTATAATATATATTATGTCAACCCGAAGAACAATTTATACTTTAACAATGAAATACCTCTCTCCTAGAATTATGAAGATCCTTTCAAGGATAGCCTCAATTCCCACCGAAAAATAGTACAAAAACATCTTGATCTGGACTTTCCCCCTTCATACCCCATGCATGTTCAATGACATAGCTTATTAGAAATTGAAGATCAGTTAGATAAAATATGTATACTAATCCATGAATTCTTTAATAAAAACCCGGCATTAGGATTTCCTCTCCCAATGCCAGGTTTTCGATTCATATTCACGTCATGATCATTTAATTTAATCTATTGCGTGCATTTCACTAACTTTTATATTGTGGCTCTTCTTCTTGAATATATTGTAAACGGGCATTTAAATTGTCAACAACTACTTGCTGTTGATGAACCATACTTTGAAACATTTGTTTCGCATTTTGATCATCTGTTTCAAGGGAAAAAGTTTTTAAGCTAGCTAAGGCACTTTCACAGTTCGCGATGGTCTGTTGCATTTGTGTACCTACAGTCATGACTCAATCACCTCCTGCGTTTACTATTTCCTAACGAAGGCTTTGTATGACTCCCTTTTATTTGAAGTAACGGCTCCCTTTTATCGCTCTTATTTACCACGATTATAAAACTTCTCCATATCCCCTTCTGGGACAAGGGCGCCACCTGTCGACCAGACAATATGGGTGACCTTTTTAGGGTCGATATGCTTTTCTTTCATATAATTTGAATTGGTTACTTTTCCAGGTCCGAGTAATCCAGCAGTTGCCGAAGGTTCGACATATATCTCTTCATGATCAACGAGCATAGCGAGTAATTGGAACAGATCATCGTCTGCAATCGTATAGATACCACTGACAAGCTGATCACTAATTTCCGTAGCAAAACTCGATGGTCTACCAACTGCTAGCCCATCTGCCTCTGTTCGATTATCAAGGCCGAAATCTTGAACACTTATCTTTTCCATTCTCCCTGTTAATAAACCGAGTAAAACAGCTGGTGAATGAGTCGGTTCAACAAAGAAACAGTGTACATCATCACCAAATATTTGTTTCATTCCGAACATAATTCCACCAGGTGAACCACCGACACCACAAGGTAGATACATCATTAATGGATGATCTTTATCTACTTTAACGCCTTTCTCTTCAAGTTGTTCTTTTAATCGTAATGCTGCTGTACTATATCCAAGGAACAGAAGATCAGAGTCCTCATCATCGATAAAATAACCATTTGGATCTGCTAACGTCTTTTTACGGCCCGTACGAATTGCCACACTAAAATCACCCGCAAATTCATGAACACGGACTCCTTTTTCCCGAAGCAAGGTTTTCTTCCATTCTTTAGCATCTGCTGATACATAAACAGACACACTGAACCCTAATTTAGCGCTCATTATTCCAATGCTCAATCCCAAATTACCTGTCGACCCTACACCTATCGAATGATTTTTAAATAACGCTCTGAATGATGGATCTGCAAACATTGCATAATCATCGGTTTTTGTAATCAATCCAGCTTCTTGTGCTAAGGATTCCGCATAATGCAAGACCTCATAAAACCCACCTCTCGCCTTAATTGACCCTGCGACTGCTAAATCGTGATCACATTTTAAATAGAGATCCCCAGTTATTGAAGTCGCATAGGTATCGTGGAGAGCTGCCTTCATATGTGGTATTTTTTTCAAAGGAGATTCAATGATTCCACCAGCCTCTCGTGTTTCTGGAAATGCATGTGATAAGAAAGGGGAAAATCGCTCCCATAACGCATTCGCCTCATACATATCCTCTTTCGTTAAGGATTGCGAATGTAAATTTTTCGTTCGTCTTATATTCGGGTTTTGCCAAAAAACGGGCTCTAAATTGAGGATATTCTTAAGTAACGGGTGTTTTTCCTGCCATGTATGAAGTTCTGCTTGTGTAAAAACCATTATCATCACTCTTTCCTGGTAGTTATATTGTTGATGCCATTCGATCTTATCTGATAAATGAAGTACAAAACAGGGTGCCAGCATACTCTTATTTTTATAATATACATGATCTTAGCTCTTTGTCATTATTTTTAGCCTTTTAAGGATATTGATACAGAAAGCTTCGATTTCGATCTATTCTATTTAAAACAGCAAAATAAAAAACAACAAGGATTCGCTTCCCTGTTGTTTTCGCATGTTTTATTTAATAATCAATTATCCAATTATATCGAACCATATTTTAATCGCCGTTACTAAAATCAGGATGGATAAAATCGATTGTAAAATTTTTGTGTTCATTTTCTTTCCTGCATTAGCACCTAATGGAGCTGCAATTAAACTCGCCACAATCAATACGATGGCCGGAGCATATAAAATCTGTCCTGTTACAACTTTACCTATTGTTGAACCAATAGAGGACAAGAAAGTAATTGCCAATGAAGAAGCAATCGTAACCCGTGTAGGTATTTTTAAAATAACGAGCATGATGGGAACGAGTAAAAACGCGCCTCCTGCTCCAACAATACCAGCACTCACACCAATAATAAAGGCACTAGTTATTGCGATTGGACGGTTAAAGTCAATTTTACCACTGACTGTTTCCTCGACTCGCTTTTGCGGTAAGAACATCATGATGGTTGCCAATACAGCCATTACCCCATAAATAAGATTGATCATATCATCGGCAACAAAACGGGAACCGAATCCACCAATAAAACTACCAACAAGTACAGAAATACCCATCGTTAAGATTAACGATTTATTTAAATAACCACCTTTTCGAAATGCCCATACCCCACCAATCGTAGCGAAGAAGACTTGGATCGCCGATAGTCCGGCAACTTCTGCGGCTGTAAACAAACCGACACCTAATAAAGGGGGGACATATAACAAAAGTGGATATTTAATAACTGAACCACCAATCCCGACCATACCTGATATAAAAGAACCGATAAATCCAATTAAAAACAATACAATGATCAAGTCCAAGGCCATTCGATCACCTACCCTCCATTGAATCCAGGTATCTACTCAGATACCTGGAAAGTACATTCTCATGAGTTTTTATTTCTTTTTAATGACGAATTTAAACACGTGGTCAACTTCTGTTTGTTCCATGAGTTCATGCCCACCAGATTTAACCCAAGCTGCGATATCACTAACTGATCCCTTATCTGTAGCATGAACCTCTAGTATTTGACCTGATTCCAATGTATCAATTGCATTTTTTGCTCGAACAATTGGCATTGGGCAAGCTAATCCTTTTGCATCAATTACTTTGTCGACTTGTTTACTCATTAATAAAACCCCTTTATAATTTTAGTTAATCGCACAGCGATTTGGTCCAATTTCCATTTCTTGTTGTTCTTCTTGAGTTGGCTTTTGTTTCCCCATATTTGTTTCCCGAATCGCTTTAAATTCATTTGGCTGTGGCGGTAAATTTTCCGACACTTTTGCATTGAATTGTTCTTCCTTAATTTGTAACCCTGTATTTTCTTTAAACAGTACACCTAGTTTTTCTTGCACACTTCCTTCATCATTCAGTTCGGAATAATCACCAAAGTGGGCAGGCAGCACAATCAGGTCTCCTGACATTTCACGATAACGGCGATATAGCGTATCCCATAAATATCCCGCCCAGTCCCCTGCTTTTCCAGCAAGATCAGGCCTACCAATCGATTGAACGAATAAAATATCTCCTGTCAATAGATACTTATTGTCCACCACAATTGATGTGCTCCCAATCGTATGACCAGGAGAATAAACAACACGAATCAAAGAATCGGATCCGTTGAAATGGATCGGGTGATCCTCAGTAAGTTCATGATAATCAAAGACAACTTCCTCAGCATCTTTAGGAGGTAACCAATATGTTGCTCCTGTTTCTTCCCTCATCGCACGGCCACCAGAAATATGGTCTGCATGTAAATGGGTATCTACAACATGCTTAATTGTTAAGCCTCTCTCTTCCGCAAATCTAATAAACGGTTCGATTGTACGCACTGGATCAATAATAACCGCTTCATTGCCAGATTCGATCGCATAGGATAAACAACCTTTACCAATCCGAACAAATTGATAAATCGATCCACCATCTGATAAATCACCTATTTTAACAGGCTCTAGATGGTCGCTCCATGTTTTCATGCCACCTTTAAGAAAAAACACATCTTCAAATCCGGCTTCAACTAACATATCGCCAACAAACTTCGATGAATTCTCCTTTGCACAGACGACAACAATTGCTTCTGATTGAGGAAGTTCATCGACAATACCCTCAACTCCCTCAATGAGATCAAAATAAGGTTTATTAACAATTTCTATACTTTTACCTTCAATTTTCCAATCATTAAAAACATCTTCATTCCGAACATCTAAAATAAATAACCTTTCATTACCTAAAACCTTTTTGGCGAGTTGTTCAACTGTCATTTCAGATAAACTCATTATTCATCCCCTCCATGTAGTGTGTTTGTTGGTCCATTCCACGATGTGATACCTGGTACTACATTCGTTACTTTTTTAAAACCTTTCTTCGCTAAGATCTTAGTAGCAAAATCACTTCTATTTCCTGTTCGACAAATAAGATAAATATCATCATCTAGGTCAAGCTCAGCTGCCCTCTCTTCAATTTCTCCTAACGGGATTGAAAGGGAGTTTGGAATATGTTCCATTGCAAATTCAGCAGGCTCCCGGACATCAATTAATACAATGGCTTCATTGTTTAGTTTCTCCTGAAGTTGCTCCAAATGAACAATGCGTTCAGAGGTAATTGGTTCCTTAACTTCAGTTGGTTTTGACTTTCTTATAAAATGTCTCATGAGTCCCTCCTGTTCTACAGTGCCCAAATACTGTTCACCACTACTTTTAGACCAAGCAGCAATATCGGCTTTCGAGCCCCGATCAGTTGCTACCACTTCTACAACACTTCCAGGTTCAATTCCACTCATCTTTTTTTTAGTCTTTACGATTGGCATTGGACAAGACAAACCTTTAGCATCAACTATATAATCTACTTTTATATCCATATATGAACCTCCACATTATCTTCATTTTAGATGACTACTCTTTATACAGGTACACCTAGGGGTATCTGATCAGTTAAAAAATATATCCTTATGAAGTTGCTGTAGTTTAATGAAATTCATTCAGTTAAATAAATAAATTTGTGTTGGCTTGTTCAGCATCCCCGATATATGCGCCTACTCCCCCATAATTGATTGTTCCTACCATTTCTTCTTCTTGAATTCCTAGTAAATCCATTGTCATCGTGCAAGCAACCATATTAATATCTTGTTCATGAGCAAGTTCAATTAACTGTGGTACAGACATCGCATTATGTTTTTTCACAACATGTTGAATCATTTTAGGACCTAAGCCTAAAAAGTTCATCTTAGAAAGACTTAGTTTATTGGGACCCTTTGGCATCATCCAACCAAACATTTTTTCTAAGACCCCTTTTTTACCTGCTTTAGCCGTCTCATCCTTTAACGTATTCAACCCCCAAAATGTAAAGAACATGGTGACTTTATGCCCATAAGCAGCAGCACCATTCGCAATAATAAAAGCTGCCATCACCTTATCTAAATCTCCACTAAAAACAACAATTGTCGTTCCTTTTTCATTTTCCATCTCTTATCCTCCTCATATATATATATAATATACATATACCCCTACACGTATACTAACTGGTTAAAATAAAAATGCAAGTGGTTAGTTTGCATTTTTTATAAACCATTCGTTAAACGAACATCTTCATGATCCACAGATGTGTGTTCGAACCATCTTTCTGCAGCATATTAGCGACTTCTTACTAATAATTCGATCGCTTCTTGAACAACATCTGTCGTATCATCACCATTAGCTTGTTGCTCCTTCACACATTCTTGCAAGTTTTCAGCAACAATGACGGCAATCGCTCGATCTAAGGCTGTTTTTGCTGCAGATAATTGGTTAATCACAGGCTTACATTCTTTTTCTTCTTCCATCATTTTGAGTATGCCACGTACTTGACCTTCAACTCTTTTTAAGCGATTTTTAATTTCCGGAGTATACTCCATCTGATTCGCCTCCTTTATACCTATAGGGGTATTGTATCCGGTTTTTATGCAAATGTCCATAATCTTGTTTCTTGTAGCTTATAAAAATGTATGAAGAGGTTTAAATTCTAATTCTATAAACTTCTCTTCTACACGTTGCTCATCAAACTTCCAGATCCCTTTTTCCATTGGGATATGTACCGGAGCATCCAATTTAATCTCAGCTAATTCTTGAGATAAAGATAACATATCTAGGTTTGTATTTACTCTTGCTTGCATGGCCGGTGTTAACTCATCAACATGGGCTAATAAGTTATCAACGGTATCATATTGTTGTAATAGTTTTAAAGCTGTTTTTTCTCCGATCCCTTTAACGCCTGGGTAATTATCAGCTGAGTCCCCTGTTAAACCTTTGAAGTCGATAATTTGACTCGGTACAAGTCCTCTTTTTTCATAAAAGTTATCGTTGTTAAACACTTCATAATTGCCCTGACCCTTTCGCATAATCGCTACTGATGTTTGCTCATTAACTAACTGAAGCATATCAAGATCACCTGATAAAATTAACACTTCTTCACCTTGATTACCGAATTGACGCGCTAACGTACCAATACAGTCATCTGCTTCATAGTTTTTAAGGCCGATATTAGGGGTATCAAAAGCTTCCACGACTTCTTTGACAAGTTCAAATTGTGGAATAAGCTCCTCAGGTGGAGCATCACGATTTGCTTTATACCCGTCATATAAATCCGTTCTAAAAGTCTGACTACCCATATCCCAACAGCAAATTACATGTGTCGGACTAAACGTATCCACCGCATTTAAGAAATACCTTAAAAATTGAAATACACCATTTGTCGGAAGGCCTTCTTTTGTCTTCATAAAATTCCCTCTAAAGGCGGTAGCAAAGTACCCGCGGAATAATAATGCCATCCCATCAACTAACATCACTCTATTTTTCATCTATGTTTATTTCCTCTCTTCATGACTTGCTTCAATCACCGATTGATAATTGAAGCAAGTGTTTGTTGCTTTTGATTGATCTCTTCTAAGCTGATTGTATCCTCTATCATGGATAGGCTATTTCCGATATAATCGATTATACTTGTTTCGACTTGTTGTTGATTATCCCTGAATAACGCATTCCATTGTGCGAGATAAGCTTGTTCCATCACGGATTGAATTTCTTCAACATATTGCTCCATAAAAGGCGACATCACCTTGTACAGATCTTCCTTCATGGCGACCCGTTCATTTTGTTCAAAAAAGGCTTTCGTGCTTTTAAATTGTGCAAGTGTTGTTTTAAATAGTGTCAAATCCAGTGTGGACAAAGCTTGTTCAAATAAAGGTGTATCTAGTGTCACATCATCGAATACGGGGAGCAAGAATGTGTCATCGATCGGTTTGATCTTTTCTCTAAAATCCCCATACACTTCTTGATCCAATGTTTTCATATAGGCTTCAATCCGTAATGATACAGCCCGCATTTCCTGCAGCAACTCATAACCTAAATAATCAATTAGGCGACGTAAGCTATTTTCCAACTGAGTAATCGCTTTTCTTCCGGATGCTGAGATTGTCGTCGGATTAAATGTGTCTTTAAATAGATCATGATAACGGATTGCCACCCGCTCTTGAACATAATGCAATTGCCTTTCGATTCGTTGGACAATTCGTTCCTCATAGATCATCGCATCTGCTTCCTCAACCACTTGAATCAATGCGGCTTGCTTTTCATGAAGACCGCTTCGATAATCTTCTTTTTCTTGCTTATTTAAATCAGCCGCTTCTCCATAAGTTAATAATGATCTATAGGCACGGTTTATATCCCATTCTGTTGATTGGATAGCTAAAGCGGGTAATTCATCATTAATAAATTGATAAAAAGCCGTTTCAAAATTATCCATCCGCTCATTTAGAGGGGCACCACTCATTTTATCCATTAAGGACTGTTTACTCGATAAAGCAAACACTCTTGGAAACCGAATACCCAATTGTAGAAGTTGCTCTTGGACATAGTTTTTTACGAGTTGTAAATCAGCTTTACTTTCCGCCAAATCAGCTGCATTGATAATAAAGAACATCTTATCCAACTCAAATGATTCTTTTACGCGCCCTAATTGCATCAGGAAGTCTTTGTCCGTTCTTGATAGTGCATGATTATAATAAGTCACATACAAGATGGCATCTGCATACTTAATGTACTCAAATGCAACGTCAGTGTGGCGCGCATTCACCGAGTCCGCACCTGGTGTATCTACTAAAGTAATCCCCATTCTCGTTAACGAGCAGTCATAATACAACTCAACAGAGTCGATAAAGCATGCTTGCGTTTCATCGGAAACATAATTAGCGAAATCTTCTAACCCAATCGTTATCGTCTTCCCTAACTGTTCAAAATTATCCTGATAACCAATTAACATCGCCTGTAAATAAGATTGATACACCGTCTCTAAAGATTTATCGTCCGCTACTTCTTGATCTTTTACCCACTTCATCAAGCCTGCAAAATCAGTAGTAGGCGGGGATAAGTCTTTTGTAATCGAGAGGATATCTTCCGCAAGAATCTCCATACTTTTTAGATGTACGACGACCGTCCCATGTTCATATTCATCTGTAACAGGTGTAATTTGATTAATGACTGCTGTTGTTGGGTTAGGTGAGGAGGGCAATAACCCTTCACCGAGAACAGCATTAGCAAATGATGATTTACCCGCACTAAAGGCACCAAATAAAGCAATGGTTAATGTCCGATTCTCTAAACGTTCTCTTTTATCAAGTAAATCATCAATCAACGTTTGAAAGCCTGGTAACGATTCAATCGTCTCCATCGTTTCATCCACCGCTTGAATAACACTTTGCACAGAACGTCCGGACTGGACAGTCGGTTGCGGATCAAAAAACTCCCCTTTTTCTTCATTATGCTCTACTTTTTGCTCCTTTCCTTCCATACGAACAGGTGTTTCGACTGCCAACTGATTCCGATTTGCTATCGCCTCATCCATTAAATCCCAAGCCGTTTGCTCAGGTGTAGGTTCATCATATTGTTTCTTTAATAAAGCACGTTTATCTTCAAGTTCTGCCTGGGCAGAGAGTTGCTGTTCCCCTTCACCAAGCAGTTGTTCAACATATTCGATTTGCTGCTCATATGTACGAGCTTGTTCCTTTGTCTTGTTCTCAACTTCCTTGTGGATCTGCTCCCATAATGTAACTGCTAGTTTTCGATATAATTGCTTAATGTGTGAACTCACATCATTCGTGTAATTTAATACATAATTGCCATTTATTTGTGCACCAGGCTTTAAATTAGCCTGAAGATGATCGCCTGTATATATGAGCGAAAATTCCTTTGTGTACTGTAGTAACTCTGGACTCGCTAATTGATGATCCACTAGAAGCGCATTTATTTTATCACGTAATTTCCATTGAATCGCAGCTTCGATGTTTTGTTGTAACGGTTCTAAAAATGCATGTAGACGACGTTCCTTCTCTATTTCCGTTTTTCTCTTTGCACCAAAAACACCTACTTTAAAATCCTTTTGCATCGAAACTAGATACTCTTTCGCTTGGTCACGTAGCACAGCAGGCATAACATAAGCATTTTTAAGTGTCTCATTTAATAGCGCATTAAATTCCTTTTCGACCATTTCAGGTTGCTTCATAACGTCGGCATGAACCGCTTGTAATTCCGCTAATTTTAATGAGTGATCTTTATGTGCCTGAACGTCAGCATCGGATAGACTAACGTTGTATTGATCACCTAAGTATTCCTCATGATGATGAAGGACCTCTTCTACCGATTTCTCAATTGTCAGTGTGATATCCTTCTCGGCTAAAAAGATCGAAAATAACCGCTTCTTGATTTTATTAAATTCATTATGCTGGTTTGTCCCATCTAGTAATGAAGAGTAATAGATCGCTTCTGGATGAATCTCCCATTGAATAAATGTCTGTTGAACACGATCTTGAAAGGTTTGAAACGGTATTTCTTGATCATTGTGTTTATCAACCTGGTTAATAATCACAAAAAAAGGAATTCCTTTATGTTGGATCTTCCTTAGAAAGTGTAAGTTTGTATCAGATTGAACATGGTTATAGTCCATCACATAAAATAACCGGTCAGCTAAATGTAAAGACGATTCCGTCATCAACCGATCAGCATCATCTGCTGCATCAATCCCAGGCGTATCTACGATCATACACTCCGGAGGCAGAATCTCATTAGTGGTACTTAGTTCAACCTTCATTACATGTTGATTGTCCTTACAGTACTCTTGAATAACATCAATATCATATGGTGCTGGATATCTTTTCGAGGAACCGTCATTGAAAAATACATGAGCATCCCCACTACCTGATGTTATTTCTACAATATTTCCACTCGTTGGTATCGGGCTTTTAGGTAAAATGTCCTCGCCCATAAGCGCATTAATCATAGACGATTTTCCGGCAGAAAAGTGCCCTGTGAAACTGATCGAAAATTCATTATTGATTACCTTTTCATATATATCAACGATTTTCTGTGCATTTATCTCATCTTTATGATCGATCAATATCTCGTGTAACACAACTAAATGTTGAGTTGTTATGGTTGATGGTTTAATGTCTAGTAGGTTCAAAATCATACATTCCCTTTCCATATAAAAACAGTCATAAACCCATTATACGAAACTATTCATAATTTTTCTACCTCTTTATGAAATAGATCGCATTTAGTGAGCAAATTCGAGCCGATTCTCCCCGCTTTTACACAATTTTCTAATGTTCCCTGTATGTTGGTAAGCTAATTGTAAATATCGTTTGTTCATCATTTGATGATACCATAATACTTCCTTCATGAGCTTCGATTAATTGTTTTGAAATGGCCAAACCTAAGCCAGATCCTGCTACTTCTTCATCTGTGTTTTGTCCCCGATAATAACGTGTAAAAATTTCAGGGATAATCTCTACGGGTATCCGATCTCCTCGATTTCTTCATCTGTCCACTCATGTCCTGAAGCTAGCATATTCGCATACCCATAGATCGTACTTAATGGTGTTTTTAAATCATGCGACAAACCGGTAATCCACCTTTTTCGTTTCTCCTCCATTTGTGCTAGCGCTATTTCATCTGCCTTTAGCTTTTCTGTCAGCAATCCAAGTGATTGGTCTATTTCCTCATACATTTTATATTTCCTTTTCAAACTGGACTTCTTCCGTAACTGATGATCTTCTGGGATGGTAAAGTTGTTTTTCGAAAGACGCTCGATCCATTTCAAAAAATAAATAATGGGTTTACCAAAGGTTTTGCTCGTTGTAAAGGCAAAAACAACCATAAACAGGATCAATAAAATATGGAAGACTAATACGATCATGCCTAACCCATTCATAATCATAAACATATAATCTTCATAAGATTTATAGTGTGGATTTGGTGTACGTACGATAACGATATCGCCATTATTTAAATCGACCGTGGCAATATTCTCTTTATTTTCTTGGCTATGATTTTGGCTAATCATC
>DATGSG010000013.1:0-2763 GCA_035302925.1 Virgibacillus sp.
GGAGGGCAAACCATAAGGATCGTAGGGGTTCACAATGATCGATACGATAACTCTACAAAAAGAAAAGCCGTCGACATAAATTATATCGGCAGCTTATAAAGGATATTTCTAGTCTTTATTTGCAATTATCATTTCAATAGTGGAGCAGATAGACATTTTTAGTAGCCGAATTTGATGTAGTAGCCGTACACTTCTTTAGCTACTGTCGGTAATTCCTGTTCAATCAACAGAAATCCTTGTTTTTACTTTTATTTACTTAATGAATTTAATATTTTTTCTGGATTAAACCCGGAAATCCATTTTCCGTTTATATTGGTTTGTGGAACAGATAATTTCTTCGTTTTCCCAATTAACTTAATCCTGGCAATGGGATTCATATCCACACTCACTTCTTTATAGGATATCTCCAAGGAATCTAACAGATTTTTAACCATTCCACAGACTGGGCATAAAGCTGATGTATATATGGTTACGGATTTATTCATTGATTTTCCCCCGCATTTTAATATTCCCTTTTTAGGTTTTTGAATTTCCATACAACTAAACTCCAGCTACAGTATTATGTTAGCTGTTTTCATTATTATCTATGACTATGAAAATGGCGGTGATTATTTAAAGTTATATTCTGTTACAATTTTATTTCTATTGGTCACCAAATCATTAAAGTATTCATATAGATTGATACCTAAATAGGAACCCGAAATATTATATACATTTTTATATCCTAAGTTATTCAATGCCATAACCATATTATAGCTCCGTTGACCTGAACGGCAATGAATATATACAGATCGGTCTGTTGGTATTGCATTTAATCTATTCCTAAATTCGCTAAGTGGAATATTTACTGCACTTTTAAGGTGACCAGCATTGTATTCCCCTTTTTCTCGGGCATCAATGATAAAGGCATTATTTTCTACTAATTCGCGAACTTGTGTAACTTTAACTTCTTTATAACGACCTTCCAATTGATTTAGAGCTACTAATGCCGCATGATTAACAACATCTTTGGCTGTTCCTAACATGGGAGAATAGGTTAATTCAAGATCTTTTAAGTCTTCCAACGTTCCGTTCATCGTAATCATGGTGGCAATGACATCAATCCGTTTATCAACATTTCCTATTCCAATAGCTTGGGCACCTAAAATTCTCCCAGTTGGATACTCATACACTAATTTAAAATGCATGGGATTACTATTTGGCATTAAGCCTACTTTATCTCCAGGCATGATATAAACAGAATCATATGGAAGATGAGCTTGTTCTGCGATTCTAGCATTTAAACCAGTTGAAGCAGCATTCAAATCAAAAAGACGAATGGATGAGGAACCTATAACACCTTGATTTCTACTTGGTACTCCATACATATGGTCTGCAACTGCCCTTGCTTGTTTCTGAGCTGGACCCGCTAGCGCTAATCTAGTCTGTTTATGTAATAATCGATGGTACACCTCAATGGCATCTCCAACAGCGTAAATGTTTTTATCGTTTGTTAAATAGTTATGGTCAACTTTAATTGCTCTCGTATCTCCAATTTCAAGACCGGATTCTTCGGCTAAAAAGGTTTCAGGTTGTACACCGATCGCTAAGATTACTGCCTCTGCCCTTATCTTTTTGCCCGAATTTGTCTCTACATAGTCCTTACCGATATTTGCTAATCCATCATCTAGAATAAGGTCGATCCCTTGATCAACGATTTCTTTATGAAGAATTTGAGACATATCGTAATCATAGGGGGCCATAACTTGGTCAGCGAATTCGATTAAAGATACATTATATCCCGCAAGTCTAAGGTTTTCAGCAACCTCAACACCGATGAAACCACCTCCAATTACGGCAGTATCTTTAATATCATTTTGTTTTACAAAGTTATTAATATTCTCGATATCTACCACATTACGAACTGTAAACACATGGGGGTTATTGATACCTGCAAGATTCGGTCGAATAGGTGAAGCCCCAGGTGAAAGAACTAATGTATCATACTGTTCTTCATATGTTTTATCTGCCAGCAAATCTTTGACGGAGATTGTTTTCTTATCACGGTTAATTTTCACAACCTCTTGATTCACTCTAGCTTCAATATTGTAGCGGTTTTTAAAAATATCTGGATTCATTAAAACGAGATCCTGACTATCTTCCACAATCCCACTTAAATAATATGGCAAGGAACAGTTTGAAAAGGAAACATGTGGGCCCCTTTCAAACATTATAATTTCTGCGTTTTCATCTAATCTTCTTACTCTAGCGGCAACAGATGCACCACCAGCAACTCCACCAATAATTAATACTTTCTTTCCCACAGACACCACTCCTCTATTTTTATACTATTTCTATGTGTCAAGACAATATACACTTAACTCAGCCTATTTACCCATAGGGGTATTATTTAATTCAAAAAATATAACACATTATGTGAGCCTATAGACATCATCATATACCCCTGCGGGTAATGGGTCAACATTTACGATTGGTGTCGACGTGTACAATTAAAAGGATAAGCTTCATTCTCCTTATTCTTTAATGAATTTCATAATACCGGTTTAGTGCAACACCTCTACAACATATAGTTTCGTTGATCCGTTCTTAACTACATACTGTATCGATGTTGCCGGTTTTGGCAATTATGAAATTGATTCAACCATATGATAAAATAAAGATAATGCTCTAAAGGAGGCAGGACGATGTCAAATAAATTAGTTCTGATCGATGGAAATAGTATCATTTATCGTGCGTTTTTTGCACTTCCATTATTAAATAATG
>DATGSG010000014.1:0-3572 GCA_035302925.1 Virgibacillus sp.
CCATCGCATACGACAGTTGTTAATCATCATTTAATTAAAAATAAACATGTATTTCCTCATACAACTTCAGAAAAAGATACTGTCGAAAGCGTAGATGTTGCTGGTAATTCATTTAATGGCCCGGGTGGAATGGGATCACATCATCATCACCATCACCAACATGAACATGGACATGGAAAATGTCATTGCAAGAATAAGCATAAATGGTGATCACGAAAAGACGAGTAGTATTCATATGCTCGTCTTTTTCTATTTACAACAAATCGTATCAAAGATAATTGGCTTTACAGTGGTGTGGGAAAGAATCGTTTAAAATGGTACAATAAATAAAACCCTCGTTCATAATCGAAGGTAGGAACGTAGACTACTATACTCTTTACTAGCAATGGATCGTGATTATAAAAGTCCTTAATCAAAAAGATATTATTTTTGCTTGAAAAAGCTTATCTGAATAATTTCGTCTTTCTCATCTAAATGCAATACACATGAATAGATCTAAACAAGCCCATGCGTTTTATTTAGTATGGGCTTGTCGTAATCTATAAAAAATATCTGTAGAAACAAGGTGCAACTTTGAAGAAAATTTACGCTCTTTTATTCTTTGTCATGCTTTTATGGGGGCTGAATGTTTCAGCCCTGAAAGTTCTCGTGACTAATTTTGATCCCCTATTTTTAACCTCGATTCGAATTTTTACTGCCGGTATAACTGTTCTGATCTTGGCTTACTTTTTGAACATATTTCGTTTGCCGACCAAGAAAGAACTCTTTACCATTGGCTACCTAACGATTTTCAATGTGATCGCACATCACGCTTTTCTTGCTCTTGGCCTTACATACACTTCAGGTGTCAACACGGGGCTCATTTTAGGTGCTGGTCCCCTCATAACGATGATGTTGTCCATTCTTATCCTTAAAGATCATATTACCCGTCTTCGGATGATTGGATTTGCACTTGGGTTTATCGGTATTGTCGTCACATCGCTCACAGGATCAGGTGGGGCAACTGCGATATCCGTTGGCGATATTTTCGTCTTTATTTCAATGTTCACACAAGCTTTTAGTTTTATTTTAATAAGTAAATTAAATCCCGATTTTGATCCACGCTTATTAACAGGGTATATGTTGATATTGGGCTCCGCTTTTATATTTATTATTAGTTTAGTTTTAGAAACAAATATTGCACAAATAAGTAACTTATTCTCTTGGAAACTAGGTTCCATCTTTCTATTTAGCGCTTTAATTTGTACCGCATTCGGTCATATGACATATAATTATGCGATCAAGCAAGTGGGGCCAGCTGAATCGGCCATTTTCATTAATTTAAATACCGTTTTTGCACTCACTGGAGCAGCGTTTTTCTTAGGTGAAGCTATTTTAATTAATCATATCATCGGATTAATCTTGATTCTATTCGGTGTGCTAATCGGTTCAGGCGCGGTTGAATACTTCATTAAAAATAAATATCGAAGAAAACATCCTTAACGGTCAAACTACAGCCAATTCACGAATTGTCATGAATTGTTCATTCATTATTCGGTTATAACTATAAATAGATGTTATACTATGTTTGAGTTTGTTAGTGTTGGAGAGTAATACTGAAAGGAGAATGAATGCTATCTTACCGGTCGAGCGACAAAATCGAATCAAGGAACTTATCCAAGACAAACAAAACATGAAGATATCAACATTAAGTCAATTGCTTCATGTATCGGAGATGACGATTCACCGTGATTTAAAGCCGTTGTTAAAAGAAGGATTTATTAAAAAAACATTCGGTGGAATCACACTTTCTAAAGAATTTGTACCTCAAGTAGAACATCCCGTTTGTACATATTGTCAGCATCCAATCAATAATCAACTAGCTTATCGGCTCATTTTAAACAATAAGCAACATGAAACTACTTGTTGTGCACACTGTGGACTGCTTCGACATCACCAACTTGGCGATGAGGTCTCTCAAGCCATTTGTTATGACTTCTTAAAACAAACAACAATTAGTGCACATGTTGCATCATATGTAATGGATACATCGATTGATATTGGTTGTTGTCAGCCCCAAGTATTAACATTTGAAAATAAGGAACATGCATTAAAATTTATTGCTGGCTTTTCGGGAAAGCTTCTCTCCTTTACCGGTGCAAAAGAAGCTGTCTTGCAAAGGATGGGCGTTGGAAATAACTTGAATCATTTAACGTAAGAAAGGAAGGATCCAAACATGAAAAAATTACAACTTTTGCTCGTACCCATTGTCTTGGCGATTCTATTAGCTGGTTGTGGGGAAGATGATGTGAATAAAGGCATTGAAACGTCAATGTCCGAAGATATCCCAACATTTGAATATACGAATCAAGATAATGAAAACTTTGGTTCAAGTGATCTTGAAGGTAAATGGTGGGTTGCGGACTTCATTTTCACAAACTGTACGTCCGTTTGTCTACCTATGACAAGTAATATGGCTGTTTTACAAGAGAAACTAAAGGAAGAAGATATTGATGTGGAGCTCGTTTCTTTTAGTGTTGATCCGGATTATGACACACCAGAAGTATTAAAGGATTATAGTGAACAATATGATGCTGATTTAGAAAACTGGAGCTTCCTAACTGGCTATGATTTTCAAACAATAAAAGAACTATCCATTAAGTCTTTTCGTTCATTAGTTCAGGAGCCGGAAAAAGGCGATGATCAAGTTACACACGGTACCAGTTTCTTTCTTGTCAATCCTGAAGGGGAACTGATCAAGAATTATAGTGGTTTAGATGTAGAAGTGATGGATGAGATTGTTGCAGATTTAAAATTAACCAAATAAAATGAAGTTCCTTAAATAAAGAGAGTTTCACAATATATAAACTTACGAGGAGAATGAGAATGATAAAAAGATGGGGAATGGTATTGCTTGCTTTAGTTCTTGCTATGCTTGTTGCCTGTAACAATGATGATGAACCTACTAATGATGAGGCCACGACTGATGAAGAAGATGAATTAGTTGCACTGGAAGTAGAATTTAATGTACCGGAGACAGCGGATGCTGATGAAACCGTCGAATTAGAAGCAATTGTTACATTCGGTGATGAGATGGTTGATGATGCCGATGAAGTTGATTTTGAATATTGGGAAGGCGAAGACAAAGATAATAGCACAACAATTGATTCTGTAAATGAAGGTGAAGGTCGCTATACAGCGGAAGTTGAATTTGAAACAGATGGTGTATATTCAATTTATGCTCATACAACTGCTCGCGATATGCATACAATGCCTAAGAAAGAAGTTATCGTTGGTGAAGGTGATCAGGGAGAGTCTGACAGTGAATCTGATGATCATGCTGGAAATGGATTCAACATTCACTTCATGGAGCCTGAAGATGTAGATTCGGAGACAGATACTGAATTAATGGTCCATTTACAGATGGATGAAGAGACTTTTGAGGACGCAGAAGTTCGTTATGAAATCATCGATGATAATAACTCCGGACAAGTGAATTGGGTAGATGCTAGCGAAACAGATGCTGGTGAATATGTTGCCACTCATTCCTTTTCAGATGCCGGCACATATACGATACAAGTTCATGTTGAAGA
>DATGSG010000015.1:0-2530 GCA_035302925.1 Virgibacillus sp.
GATTCGATTAAGAAAAACTGTGGATTCATTAAGTGATGAGGAATTAAGTAGAACATATCGTGATGGGAGCTGGACAGTTCGGCAGCTTGTTCATCACATTGCCGATTCGCAGTTGAATATGTATCAACGTTTGAAGTTAGCTTTAACAGATGAGAATCCAACCGTACCCGCTTTTGATCAAGATAAATGGGCTATTCAACCGGATACAGAGCTTCCTATAGAAAGTTCTATTAAAATGTTAGAGGGTATAAATGGGCGCATCGTATCTTTAGGATATCATTTAACGGAAGAGCAATTAGATCGAGCTTTTATTCAGCAGATAGACGGTAAAATAACCGTTGCAACTAAACTTGCAAAATTAGCTTGGCATGAAGAGCACCACTTAGCCCATATAAAAATCGCATTATCAAAATAGTACAAGATGTATGGAATGGGCTTTTCAAAGTTCAATAAGCCGGCTTAAAAGCAAAGAATAATGATGGAGGTTTTATTCAACGAAAGGAAGTTTATCCGGAATAAGGATTAGTTCCTTTGCTAAACAACAGTAATGAATTTCATAATACCGGTTTAGTGCAACATCGCTACAACATATAGTTTGATGTTGCCGATTTTGGCAATTATGAAATTCATTCAACAGGTCATTTTATTGAAGATTATTCATACGTACATAAAAAGGCTGAGCAAATCATCATGATTTACCCAGCCTCTTATTATCGTACACAGAGAAGAATCGTTCGAAAACAACGAAAAAACGAGTTACTCTTCAATGATGGGAACTATCTCTTTAGTCCCATTGCTTTTTGGGCATTTACTAATGTTTTATTGGCTGTCAGGGATGCCTTCGCTGCACCTGTATCTAAAATATCATCTAATTCTTTAGAAGCGATTAAGTGTTCATATTGTGTTTGAATCGGTTGTAATAAATCGATGACTGCTTTGGCAACGCCACCTTTAAAATCACCATAGCCTCGACCTTCATACTTTTCTTCAATAGCCTCAATCGATTCCCCCGTACAACTTGCATAAATCGTCAACAAATTCGAAACTCCAGGTTTGTTTTCTTGGTCATACTTTACAACCCCTTCAGAGTCTGTGACAGCACTCTTGAGTTTCTTCTCAATCGTCTTGGGTGTATCAAGCATAGAAATGAAACCCCGTTGATTCTCATCTGATTTGCTCATTTTTTTCAATGGATCTTGTAAAGACATGATCCGTGCACCAACTTTTGGTATACGAATATCCGGAACGACAAATGTCTTTTTAAAGCGATTATTAAAGCGTTGCGCAACATTTCTTGTCAGTTCTAAATGCTGTGTTTGATCATCACCAACGGGAACAATATCAGTTTGATAAAGTAAGATGTCGGCAGCCATAAGTGTTGGATAGGTGAATAGCGCCGAGGATACTCCCTCTTTACCATCTGACTTATCTTTAAACTGGGTCATCCGTTCTAACTCCCCAATATAACTAATCGACTGCAACATCCAGCCGAGCTGTGCATGTGCAGGAACCTCAGATTGAATGAATAAGGTGGAGCGTTCTGGATCAAGACCTGCCGCAAGATAGAGGGCAGCTAAGGAGCGAATATTATTTTTTAATTCATGAGGATCTTGGGGTACTGTAATGGCATGTTCATCAACAATACAGAAAAAGCAGTGATGCTCATCTTGCAATTGCACAAATTGGCGAATGGCACCTAGATAATTACCAATTGTTAATGTACCACTCGGTTGAATACCTGAAAAAATCGTCTTCATCATCATCATCCTATCACATTAGTTTGTATATAAAATAAGACATAAAAATAAGCCCATTTATCCCTAAAGAAAGGGACGAATGTGCCGCGGTGCCACCCTTATTATCCTACAGGTCATTGTAGGATCACTTGATTGGTTCACACATACTCCAAAGAAGGAATGTGCTCGGATGCGTTTATTATAAAGCCCAATTTCAATTACCATAGTACTTGTTTACACCAACCACAAGCTCTCTTTTATCTAGCGGGTAATTGTAAAAACTTTATCATCAACATAACCTATTTTAATAAATTTCATAACCCCTATTCATAGCTACATCACTCCACCATATTGAAGTGACTTCGCTTGTTACGGTAATTATGACATTCATTTGCATGTCACTTTAAATTATATACTATGTTCAAAATAGAAAGCAAGGAATTAAAGGAGAAATCTTGGATAAAAACTTATGATTTGCTGTTCTTTTTTGTCGATATTTAGTTTATACTAGAGTTAATGAATTTCTTAATACCGGTTTAGTGCAACACCGTTACAACATATAGTTTCGTTGATCCGTTCTTAACTACATACTGTATCGATGTTGCCGATTTTGGCAATTATGAAATTCATTCAAATAACATTTTTTTCCATACATACCATCAAGTAGAGGTGACAACGTGAGAGCTATTTTAATTGGGATTATAGCGGCTTTATTTTTTTCTGTAACTTTTATACTTAATCGATCGATGGAATTAGCTGGTGGAAGCTGGGCCTGGAGTGCATCACTACGTTTT
>DATGSG010000016.1:0-5883 GCA_035302925.1 Virgibacillus sp.
CATGCTTTCCAGCAGATTTCTTTTGACGCTTTCCCATCTGTAATAGCTTTTCTTGATACGTTAGTTTTCTAGACATATGAACCCTTCCTATATGAAGTAATAGACGCTTAAAATAACAAATGTGAGTCCACTTAACAAGAGGGTGCTTCCGATTGTAATAATCGCACCTTGTTTTTGAATTGTGTTCGCAATCAATCCAGGAACGATAACCCCAATCCCTCTAAACTCCATTATCTCAAAGGGAAGTATGGGGTATGTATAATCGAGGAGCAGTTTCAACACAATACCAACGGACAGCATCGCGGCAAATTTTCTTCGACCGTATAATAATGTGATACGTGATAAACCATAGGTCACAATTACATACGTTAGAAGACTGATACCGAAAATGACAGCGATAAATATAGGTTGATCAAACACCAATGCTAAATATCCCGGCACAACCATCCCTGCTGGAACGATCCCCGTTCTTTCTGAAAAAAGTAAACTCAGTATGACGCCTAACACGAGTGCAATGTATAAATCTGAACCGAACATCCTATGCTCCTCCTATTTCTGCTTGGGCTTCAAATTTTTCAATTAAAGGTTCCGCAGCACCGTGAATATTCCCAATCCCATAAATCACATTATTTGATGTGATCTCGAATAATGTTTCATAAATTTCATTGGTTGACATTCCTTGTAGATCTAATAATTGACTAACCTTTAGTTTCCCTGACTTCACCGCATCCTTAATCGGGTCTGCCTCTTCGCCAATTAATACGAGCGTATCAATCGGCAAATGCGGTAATACATCATTGGCAAATTGAATGGTTCGATCCACACGATCTGCTCGGCAATTCATCAAGATGATCGGATACTTGGTTGGATAGCCTTGAGACTCGATTCTCTCCCAAATATTCATCGTAGAAACCGGATCATTTGCGGCAAAACCATTGACGAAATACGCCGTCGAACCATCTCGGTTTACTTGCTGAATCCGCATCGCACCTGGATCAGGCTGTGCATTCAGCATGCCGCGATATGCCGTTTCTTCATCAATACCAAGTGCTTCGGCAACCGCTAAAGAGAGCGAAGCATTTTCTGGAAATACCATATAATCGAATTGGCGTAAATACGAGTCTTTGATTTTGCTGTTATCAGCTACGATCACCTTCGTATTTCTTGTCGCTGCTTCTTTTTTAAAATATTCGACATATGGACCGTCGGAAATGATTAAGTGACCATCATATGGAATAGTTGCTGTAAAAGCTTCCGCAACATCATCCAGTGTCGGTCCCATGACATCCATATGGTCTTCCAGCACATTCACAATGACGCCAATATTAGCTTGGACTAGTTTTTCCTGAAATGTAATTTGGTAATCCGGATTAACAGCCATACATTCACTGACCAGAGCCTCCGCACCAAGTTCTGCTGCTTTCTTCACGACCATTTTTTGCTCATGGATATTTGGACCCTCAGGGCGACGTTTAATCGGCTCCTCTTCTGGAGTGTCCCAGTAAATAAGCCTTGCCGAAGTACCCGTCGTTTTCCCGATCGTTTTATACCCGGCCTCTTTGATGATTCCTGTAATGAGACGCGTGACTGTTGACTTTCCACGAATCCCGTTCACATTCACCCTAATCGGTGTGGCAGCCACATACTTTTGATGTGCTTGCCACTCGATGATGCCGATGACGAGTGCAATAATGAGCACAATTGGAATTAATAACATAGCTGTACCCTTCCTTATCATTCATAAAGTAATCATGTCGTTAAGGTCTTTTTCCCAAAACGGTGTAACTTCAGTTTTTTGACACTCTAACTACCTTGGAGATTATACCATAAATTGTGGATATCTCTAAGGAAAGTCATACTTGTATTGTGTTTGTAATAAACAAAGACCATTTTTTTACAATTTTTTTATAGTCATCTATGTATTTATCACATCTATTCTATTATATCAGTTTCTCGCTATTTGTCGCTCGCCAACTAAAGACAAGCGCATTAATTGGTGATTTCGGACGAAGGTGGAGGCGATTACACGTTTGACGCAATAGGATAGTGAAGGTTCCAGTTATTTTTTCTAATTCATCTGCTGCGCCGCTTTTAACCAAGTCGTGGCCATGAGCATATTTCCTGCCGCATTCATATGGATGCCATCTGTTGTCAACGCATCGTTCCTGCCTGCTTCCAGGTATTTCAAAAATGCCTGATGCGTGGGTACGATCAGCGCATCATATTTCTGGGCCATGCCATGTATGATCTGCACGTACGCTTGTAGTTTTTCATTGCCAGGAGAAGTTAGATTTTCGTCAATAATGGTTGGCTCCATTAAAATGATCTTTGCGTTTGTTGTACGTCTTATCTGTTGCAGTAAATCATCGTATATCCGTTTAAAATCATCGGGAAATATTTGCTTCATAGATGGTTGCTTCAGCTGTTGCCACACATCATTAATCCCAATTGAAATGGAGATAATGTCCGGTTTTACATCGAGGACATCTGTTTGCCACCTCGCTTTGAGATCATCAATTCGATTGCCACTGATCCCGTTGTTCAGGATTTCGAAATGACTTGTCGGGTAGGTCGTGATCAAATAATCATGGATTAACCTAACATAGCCCGTCCCAAGTCGCTCAGAATCTGTAAATTTTCCCGCTTCTGTAATGCTATCGCCAATAAAAACCACTCGCATGTGAACACCTCCTTATAAAGTTTCGGTTCGTATTTATCATAGCATGAAGAAGATACAGAAAACGATGAATAGATCAACAAAAATGCAGGGGATTGATGATTTGTGTCGAATAGGTATTTATAAGGCTGTACCTATTCTTATGAAAACGAACCACACTTAAAAAGGATAATGAAAAGGCGGGGACGAACTTAGATGTTCAAATCTGGTTACTACGAGCGGTCACAGCATAAAAAAACTAATCGCTATAAGGAGAACTTATACCATTATCACAAGACATTGTACTTTATCTTTGTGATGATTATCGGAGCTTTATCACTATTTCATATCATTGATAAAAAGGATTGGCAATACTTGTTAATAGGGGCGGCAATGATTGTTTTTATAGATATTGCTATATTTTCTACTCCTCCTATTAAGAAAATATGGAACACGGAATTTGGAGTCATTGGAAATCTACCTTAGTTATTATTCCGAAAGATTTGGTCTTCGAATGCAGTTATATATTGATTGTGCTTCTTTCGTTATCCATCGATAGGCATAAATACTTGTTTTTAGAAATAGGGATGTCATATATTTTACTTCATTTATAATGAAGTAGTAAACGACAAAGGCATCAATTTTATTCGCTTTGTCCATGTCACTATATCCCTTTTGAAAATCACAGGCTGGAAAATAAAGCCTAAACATATTATACGAGGAGGACAGTCATGAAGCTAAGAACCATTCAAACGTCTTATCTGTTAGGGATAAGTCTCATACTAACTGGAATTTTTTATTTCTTTGCAGCAAATTGGGGATATTTTGATCGGATTGCAAAGGTCAGCTTATCCATTTCATTGCTGATTTTATTTTATCTGATTCATTTCCTCTTAAAAAGGTTGATTAATTATCGTCCCTTTCTAAGTAATTGGAGTCTTTTTGCAGCTAGCATTGTTTTCGGAGTAGCTGTTGCTTTAATCGGGCAAATCTATAATTCACATGCAGACAGTTACCAGTTATTTCTTGTCTGGCTTATTCCTGTCTTGGCACTTGCTTTTATAACAAGATACATTCCTTTTTATGTACTGGCATTTATTTTAGCTAATCTGACGATGTTGTTTTTCGTCTTTCCATCCAGTTATATGCCTGTTTGGAGTCCTCCGATCCTTTTCTCATTTTTAATGATGATTGGAATTACTAATGCCGGCATCTTTTATATGACATATAAGCATTGGATAAAAAGCAAGACAATCTTATATTTAGCTTATATTATGACCTTTGGTTTATTTTTTAATATAGCAGTAGATAACAGCATGCCATTCCATGAGCTTTTTAACGTATTTTATGGATTTTTATTGTTGCTCGCCGGTTATTTTTTCTTAAAGGAGAAACAAAACAAAGGTTTATTTACGGTGACCATCATTTTCGCTGCGTTCTTTTTAATTTACCGGGTATTTTACTGGGCACTATCCCAAAGTGGTGATTGGATCCTTTATGTGCTGCTATTTTTTGCGGCGATCTTAACACTAATAAGTATTGTCGTTGTAGGGGTCCTGAATAAAAACAAAATGAATCGTTTTCTGTCTAACGTTCTAATTGTTGTCATTGCGATGATCGCAACTTTATTTGCAACTGTCGCAATAACAGGTATTTTCTTTCTTCTCTTTCCTGAAGGTACCGTTGATGCGCTTTTTTTCGTTGCTATCTTGGCGCTTCTTGGGCCTGGCTTGCTGATGAAATTAATGCCACAAATACGCTATACTCTTCTCGGTACGGGCTTTGTTATTGGCTATGCAACGGCTCTTTTTTCGGGTCAGGTTTTGTATGAGTATATTTTACTTATTCTATTATGCGCAGGCATTTATATCGTACAAACAAAAGGAATTAAAGTATTGCTTTACTTATTTGCCAATGTGGTAGTGTACATAATTTTAATACAAAACTTTAGTTTTCACGTCATTTTCTTAGCGATGTTCGCTTTCAATCTGGTTTATTATATTTTCCAGCGAAAAGAACAGTCTACAAACTACACAGCTTTTGTATTGGTTTTATTAAGTTTTATGGCACTTACTTTTCTAGATCTACAGACATGGCTACAGGTTATCTATAATCTCATATTTCTCATGTCTGTATCAATGATTATTTTATCGATTGATAGGAAATGTCATAGATTTGAGTGGACGGTAAGTTTTGTATTGTGGTTTGTTTTTATTGGTTATAATTATTATGAATATCTATGGACCCTAATCCATAAGTCCATTGCCGCTATAATCGTCGGGATTATTTTCATTTGGATAGCTACTTATTTTGAACGCCGTACAAGTGAACAGCGAGAAAGCAAGGCTGTTTCTTACCGGAAACCGCTTTTGATTATCCTTATCTTGATGCAAATTGGCTTTATCGGGATCCAGTCATTTACGAGTGAAAAACTGCTCTCAGAAGGTGACTTGATTAAGCTAGAGCTACAGCCAGTTGATCCGCGTTCCTTGCTGCAAGGCGATTATATTATTTTAAATTATAAGGTAAATGATCTTCAAGTTGAAGAAGCGGCCTGGAATAAAAAAGTAAAGGTGCTCTTACGCGAGAAAAATGGGATCTATGAATATGCTGGAAACTATCAAATGGATCGTGAGTGGCACAAGGATTACGAAGAACAGCCTGGAGATGTCATTATAAATGGCTTGATGCATGGTAATCATTCCATTATATATGGAATAGAAAGTTACTTTGTTCCAGAGGGAACAGGGAGAGAGCTGGAGACCTCAGCAAAGTATGCCTATGTTCGTGTAAGTGAATCAGGCAATGCGCTATTGGAAAAGGTGGAGTAAACGCACATTTTACGACAACATTTCAGCAAACAAAGAAATATAAAATCAGAGTTAAAACTACTCTGGAAATTTGATTTTGCTGATTTGTTTAGGGAGCAGAATGATGGTAAAATGGATCTACTTACTAAATAAGGCAAGGAGGGATACAATGGCTGAGATTGGACTTAATGATTTGATGACAGCTATCACAGAATTGGCATCCGACATGAAGGAAGTAAAAAGTGTTACTAGTAGACTTGAAACAGACGTCAAAGAATTAAAAGAGACTACGAGTAGACTAGAGACAGATGTAGGGGAATTAAGAAAGGAAATGAATCATGGTTTTCGAAGGCTGGATAAGAAATTTGGCATACTATCTGATGAATTAATAGATGTGAAGACCGACATCACTTTTCT
>DATGSG010000017.1:0-2822 GCA_035302925.1 Virgibacillus sp.
ATAAGAGCATTCCTGTCGTTCATATGAATCTCCAACTCACTCACTCAATTGATCATCAACTATATCATTACTTAACGACAGGAACTGATCATTAGTCAATTCAAAAGGATAGATCGATTACTCAGATTCAAGCACGGTATATTGATCGTATGACTATCCTAAGAACGAAAAGGTCCCACTCGTGTTTATGAGGAAGGACCTTTTTGAATTGATTACTTATTAGATTGGCGATGTGCAAAGAAAGCTATTAGCCTCTGTTAAAATGTAAAGTCGACCTCCTGATCCTCTTGTGTTTCATAGCCTTTCATATACTTGATTCTCCGTTGTGCAGCTGCCTGCGTTACTTGTTCATCTGCATGATAGGATGAACGAACAAGAGGTCCAGATTCACAGTGACTGAAGCCCTTTTTTAGAGCAATTTCTTTTAATTCAGCGAATTCATCAGGATGGTAGTAACGTTCAACTGTCAAATGCTGCTTAGTTGGTTGTAAGTATTGGCCTATCGTCATAATATCAACGTTATGTGCGCGTAGATCATCCATGGCTTGGATGATTTCCTCTTTTGTTTCACCCAACCCAACCATGATACTAGATTTAGTCGGTGTTTGTGGTGCAATTTCTTTCACACGTTTAAGCAGTTCTAATGACCTATCGTACATGGCACGAGCTCTGACACGTTTCGTTAAGCGGCGAACGGTTTCTATATTATGATTGAAAATATCAGGCTCACTATCCATTAATGTATGAAGACTTTCATAATCACCTTTCATATCTGAAGGTAAAATTTCAATCGTTGATCCAGGGTTCTTCCGGCGGATTGCTCGGACGGTTTCAGCGAATACGGCTGCTCCACCATCCTTTAAATCATCGCGTGCAACAGCCGTAATGACTGTATGTTTTAACCCCATAATCGCAACAGAATCAGCTACACGTTCTGGTTCATCCCAGTCTAGTTCATTAGGCAGTCCAGTTTTGACCGCACAAAAACGACATCCACGTGTACACGTATCCCCTAAAATCATAAAAGTAGCTGTTTTTCGTTCACTCCAACATTCATGAATATTTGGACAGCGTGCTTCCTCACAAACGGTATTTAAGTTTTTATCACGCATTAGCTTTTTAAGGCCGGTATAAGATTTATTCGTGTTAATTTTTATTTTTAACCATTCAGGCTTGCGTATGTATTCTTCTTTCTTGGTCATAAATTAGTAACCCCCTATCGTATATTGGTGTTCCAAGATTCTGTTGCATACTTATGATGTGCCAAATGAAGCACTTCCTCCCAGTGTTCTTTTGTTAATTGAAATGGTTCAAAAGTAACTTCTAATCCTGCTTCAAACCCTTGATAAAAAGCCTCCTTTAATAATACATAACGGTGTACCTTATTCGTATATTGATTAATAGAAGTCGCTTTATGTAAGAAATCAGCACGTTTTTCATGCCGTATATCTTCAGAAGGGAATTGAAATAAATCAAATAATAGATGCTCATTAATGCTCATGGGAATGGACCCGTGCTGTAATAACACATCTTTTTTTCGGGTTTGTGCATTACCTGAGATCTTCTTTCCATCCACAACCATTTCATAATAAGCTAATTTTTCGAAGCATACGGCTGTTTTATCTAAACCAACCTCTTTCTCAGGTGTAGCATACTCTACTTGAATGCCGAGATTTTTATATCCTTGAACGATCCCTTTTGATAACGCATAATAGGCCTCACGAATTGATGTTGGAATCGATGGATGTTTTTCTGAGACGACAAGACTGTATGTAAGCTCATCATCATGAAGAACAGCACTACCACCGGTTAAGCGGCGAACAATTTGACAATTATGCTTCTTGATCCCCTTCAAATCAATTGTCTTTCCTACATTTTGAAAATGGCCAATTGATAAACTTGGATTGGACCACCGATAAAAGCGTAAGGTTGGTGGTATTTTTCCTTCACTATGCCATGTTAATAGCTTTTCATCTATTGCCATATTAATGATTGCACTGTGAGACCCTGTATCAATGAAATTCCACTTTTCTTGCAAAGTCGTCACCTCCGCTAAATATAATGATTTGTCTGTTATTGTTTACTGCTTTTAAGTAGGGCTATGAATGGATAAGCGTTGAAATATTCCCTTACACTATCGTTACACATTATAGGGAATAATAAATGGATGGCAGTTCTATTGGTTATGGTTATTTATGTGACGGACTATTAGCAGAGATTGATACAGTCATTACAGTGTGACTAGAACCTGCATCGACCGTTTCATTAAATGCCCGTTCTAAATTTTTAAAGATCAATTGTGCGTCACCACGTAATCGTGTTGAGTAATGGGCAGCAGATACAGTAATCTCTTCTTTCATGGCTTCAATTTGTTCATAAATGGTCTTCATATAATCACCATCACCTAATGGATATAAAGAAAACTTCGCAGCAATATCTTGTTTTAGGGCTTCTACTTTACTTTTATTTACAGGATGGTCATCTTCAGCTAAATAAACATCGGCTTCAGAATCACCTGGGCATCCAACAGAATAAGTGGCCTGAAAAGCGATATGTTCTCCTGTTGCCGCAGCATGTAAAAAGATAGCTCTTGTGACATCAAAGATATGCATTGATTTCCCTCTGATTGTTGTTGTTACATCGTCAGTCTCCATCCACACTTTAGAGGAGTCAACTGTATTTAATGCATTCATTATAATGTCAACAAAATGATTACTCATTGCAGAAACTGTAAAGCTTGCACCTACAATAGGGGTATGATGACATACGTTTTGCTTCATTTTAAGATCACTCCCTTCTATTTATAAAAAAAGACTGCCTCC
>DATGSG010000018.1:0-46855 GCA_035302925.1 Virgibacillus sp.
TTACCTTTATGGTATAACGCTTCAAGTACGGTAAAGTCTGAAATGCGCATTCCATAACTTCTAATGTCTTCCTTAATTTGCTCTTCTATCGTTTTAGATGCCTTCATAAGGATGACAAATGACTTTAATGATAAATTTTCTACCATAAGATTCACTCCAATCAGCTGTAATAAACTACCCTTAAAACAGGTATTCTTAATTAATACTAATTATACCGCCTTATGTAGATCAGAGCAAATAATTGGCCTCGAATCGTTTCCTTTTCACAAGCCATGGGTGATTGTCGTGAGCGAGGTGCGAGGAATTTGTCATCAAGGGGATGTGAACTGATTTCTTGTTATGGGAATAAGGGTAATCTATTTCATACTATGTGTATTAAATAGATTGCCTTTAGTAATAAATATGTTACATTAATAGGGAGGAGGTGCCAATTTGTCGTTAAAGAACAAAGGGACCATTCAAAATCGGTTGATCGTACTAAGGGCAGAGAAGAAGTGGTCACAGAAGACAGTGGCGGAAAAAGTAGGGGTTAGTCGGCAAACCATTTTATCATTAGAAAATAACCGTTATAACCCATCACTAAAATTAGCTTTTGAAATTGCGACATTATTTGAGCGGGATATTAATGAAGTTTTTCAATATGTTAAGGAGGATGATGTTTAATGGAATGGATTACCGTCATCGCATATGTCCTATTCATGATTATGTTTATCACATCAATCGTGATTAGTTTGAGGTTTCAATTTGGTTCCGAAGGTAAAGATGAACGCGGGCAGAAAATTATCAATACAGCATACACAGTTGCATTTCCCGTCATTACGATTGGTTGGTTAGGTATATATTTGTATGATGATTTCATCCAATCAATTGGGTATTCTACCTATAAATGGTTGATTTGGGTTTTAATTATTTTGGCATTTATCGTTCACGGTGCAACAATATTTATATTAAAGCGAAAATGGTAAGTATGATCGACTGATTATAGAGAGAAGACGATTCGATTGAAAGTAAAATTATTCGTGGTGATGTCGGAAAAAGGTTTGGAGAATAAAGCGAAAAAGTTTCTTGCCGACACTTCCCTTGATATAGATGATATTCAATATTGAAGGGAGAGAACAACTAAAAGGAGAGGTAAAATGAGTTCGAATCAGATTGCATTTGAGTATTTTAATCGTAGTACTGATACAGTTGATGTTTGGTTATCTGTTGCTCCAGGGACCAATAACGTCAATTTCTCAGGAGATATTCAACCTATTAGTATTCAGGATCATGAATTTTTAGGTTCAATATGTTACTTTCAAGTTCCAAGTCGACAGAGACTAAAATATACCTCAGCATACAGTCCTGTGAAAAATCACGAATTAACTGATGAAGAAAGAAACTATTTTCTAAGAAATACAGCATTAATTCCAGTAAATAAAGATACCCGAAAAGCAGCAAAGACCATTATTAAACATGTCGATTCAAAAGAGGATAAGGATAAGGTTTTTTCAATCTTTAACTATATAAGGAAAAACTATAAATATTCTGCAGCAATCAAACAAAGGGGATTTGAATACGCTATGGAAGATAAAAAGGGCGATTGCGGTGAACTTTCTGCTATCATTGCATCATACTGTCGATCAATTGATATCCCCTGCCGAATGATGATTGGCGCATGTAGAGGAAAATCTAATCACCATGTATGGAATGAAGCATATCTACCTGAAGAGGGATGGATACCTTTAGATGTATCATTAGCGATGTATACATTCTTCAAACATCCTTTACGTGATCTAGGCGCAGGAGCTAAATGGGGAGCCTTTATAAACAAAAAGCGCTATTTTGGTAATATTGAATCCGGCCGAGTTGTATACTCTATCGATCCCGAACGATATCTATCACCTATATACATTGATTCTGAACCTCCCGTAAATGATATGACATTTAATGTAGCAGGCAAGGATTTATCTTGGGGTTACGAATCTTTAGCTGGCTGTGCACCCTATATGCAACCTATTTATCCAAAGTTAAATAAGTCATTTAAATCAATTAAGAACAAGGATGTCCTGGGGAAATTTGAAACATATTCTTCTAGTGTAATAGATAAATTCAGCTATAAAACAAAAATGAATTCCTTATCAATAGGAGCTGTTTTTGTATATATATCTATTTTTATATCACTTTTCAACATTGAAACATCGGTGTTGTTCGATCTATTATTAGGTAGTGGAACACTTATTGCTTTTGGAATTTTTGGTTTCCTTACAATCTTAAGAAGAGAGTTTAATTTGCCGATTTTTATATTATCTATACTTTCACTGCTATCAGCCATCGGCTTTATTCATGACATGATAATATATCTAGCTTAAAAAATATACAATGGGGATGATTTCTATGAAGGTGTTAATTTATGATGGCGAATGTAATATGTGTAGTAAATTTATACACTTTGTTGTTTATATGAATAGAGATACAAATCTATATATAACAGAATTTCATAGTACTTGGACTAAAAAACGGACATGGAATGATATGCTCAACATAAACCTACATTAGTTAAGGAGAGTGTATCAGACATGTCCTACATTCAGCTTACGAAATCAGAATTGGTAATTCATAGAAAAATATCATAGATTGGATCTTAAAGACTGTAAAATAGCTGGGAAATTAAACTATCAAACACCTATGAAGTGTTTCATGGACCATGTTTAGTAAGAATTTGGAGAAAGTATGTCGTCCCGCTTAATATGACAAATCGAAGACATATAAATATTCCAGTGACTATATGATAGAGACGTGTTATAATAGCTATTGCGATGAGTTGCTTTGCATAAGACGAAAGATAATGCAATACACGTGGATGTGAACCCGTGGTCTTTCGCCGCAAATATCTGAAAAACCGCCTGTATTTATACAGGCGGTTTTTCATGTGCATATCCTATTAAGTTTTATTTTTCTTTACCTTTTCGGTGTGTCAGGATCAGAATAGACGGTAAGAAGAATCCTCTAATAATAAAGGTGTCAAAGAGAATTCCCATCGCCATGATGAAACCAAATAAGAATAGCTCTTGTAAAGGCTGGGTCATTAACACAGAAAATGTAGCTGCAAGGATTAACCCAGCAGATGAAATGACGCCACCTGTTAAGGAAATACCCTTACCAACCGCTTCTTTCCATGGTAGATGTACCGCATTTTCCTTAATTCGAGATACGAGCATAATGTTGTAGTCAATTCCTAATGCAACCATGAATACAAAGGTGTACACAGGTAATCGATAACTAATAGCGTCATACCCAAATAAGTGTTCGAAAATCCACCAACCGAAACCAAGAGTAGCGACATAGGATAGAATAATCGTACCCATCATCAAAACAGGTAATAGAACTGATTTTGTTTGGAAACCAAGTACAATTGTTAGTAGCACAGTAACAAGCGAGAACAAGAGAATCATATCACGGTTATTCATTTGTTTCACATCAAGTTGTTCCGCTGTTTGTCCTGCAACATGTAATTCATAGTCATTTGCAGACAATCCACTACTATCAATAAGGTTTTCAGCTGAATCACGCAGTGTTTCAACCGTTTCTAATGCTGCTGGTTCATAAGGATTTCCATCTAGGACAAGTTGTAGTTTAATCGACTTCCCACTACTTGATAGAAACTCATCTGGAATATCAGCATTCTCAATCATTTCATCGGTCAGTTCAGGACTAACAGAAGTGATTCCCTTTTGATCTTCTAATAAACCCTTAAACTCATTAACTTCTGCTAAAAAGTCTGATTGAACATCGATTTCCTGTTCTGATTCTAATACAACAGTAATCGGTGCAAGCTGTCCAGCAGGATAATTTTCTTCTAACTGTTCAAATCCTACTCGTGAAGACATGTCATCAGGGAATGATTTCAACAAGTTAAAAGAGAAATTTATTGATGATACGTTAAACACACCAACTAATAATACGACCATTATTGATCCCGTGATTATAGCTGGGTGCTTCAACACAAGTTTACTTGCTTTCGCCCAGAATCCTTGTTTCGATTTCTTCTTTTCATTTACTTGCGGAATAAATGGCCAAAATGCCTTTCTTCCCATGAGAGCGAATATAGCTGGGATAAGTGTCAATCCGGCGATGAGAATAAAGACAACGGCAATGGAAAATACCGGTGCAAAGTGATGGTAAGGCTCAAAGATTGTCACAAACAATGCAAGCATAGCTAGTAATACTGTACCACCGCTAAAAAATATTGGCTCGGATACATGGTAAATAGCCTCTCCCATTGACTTGTATTTAGACTCGGTCTTCCCTAACTCTTCTCGATAGCGTGAGAAGATAAACAAGCTATAATCTGTCAAGACCGCAAACATGAGTACAAGCATAATGGATACCGCTTGCCCTTCTACAACGAATACATCATATTTACCAGCGAGACCAAGTACTCGGTCCACTACGCCATAAACGATACCCGCAATAATGAGTGGTGTAATCGCTAGAAGTGGAGAACGGTAAATGATGATTAATAAAATAAAGATTAAGCCAACTGTAGATAATATTAGGACAACATCTGCATCTTTAAATAATGAAATTGTATCGGCAGAGATACCCGCAGGTCCAGTGATTTCTAATCCCATTCCATCTAAGCCAATATCGTTCATTTGATCACGTAACTGCTGAAGTGTATCGTGTGATTGATCAGATTCGATACCATCTTCCAATGCTACGTTAAATAATAATGTTGATTCATCTTCAGAGAACATTTGATTTTGCACGTCTGTTGGGAACTCATGAAAAGGAAGTGCACTTGCTACATATTCTGGTTGCTCATCTGAAGCTAACCACTTACTAAAGTCTTCAATCGCATGACGATCATCTTCGGTAATTTTCCCATCCCGGTGAAAGACGAGTAATGCGGTGAGTCCATCATCGGTCGGAAACTCATCTGTTATTACTTGATCGGCGATTTCAGAGGGCGTATCTTGATTAATACTTCCTTCTGTACTATTCCCTTCATATTCCTTAGCAGAAGGTGCGAATATGCTAAGGAGAAGAACGATTGCAATCCAAGCAATCAGCGTAACTTTGGCACCTTTTGAACTACTTGTATAGCGAACTAATTTACGGATTGGTTTTAACATGTCTACAACTCCTTGTTTAGATTCTAACCACAATGATAGATGCACCATATGAACGGAGTATGAATAAGAGAAATCAATTTATGGGGGGGAAGTGATTTTTTGAAGTTGTTAAAGATAGAGTTATTAGAAAGTTTGTGTTATTCTAAAAAACATGAGTTAAAATCGTTTAAGCATGATTCATTCTGTTAGCTTTCCTATACGGATATAAAAAACGATATTCTTTGCTGAAGTTTGTTACATCTAAAGGCAAACTTTATAATGATATAGGGGGTAAACGACATGAAAAAGAAATTGTTTCTAGGGCTGATGGTTACACTAGTAATGATAGGACTTGTAGCCTGTGGACAGGATGAAAAAAGGGATCAAAAATCAGATAAATCTGCTGAGGATCAAGTTCCAGTAAAAATTGGAATGTTAAAGTTAACGAGTTCTGCACCTTTATTTATTGCTTTAGAAAAGGGTTATTTTGAGGAAGAGGGCATTGATGCTGAAGCGGAATGGTTTGAAGCAGCACAACCGATCTCAGTAGCAACAGCTGGTGGGGATGTTGAAGTGGGTGCGACTGGAATAACAGCCAGTTTATATAATATGGTTGCAAACGGTGAAGAGTTAACCATTGTAGCTGATAAAGGAAGAGAACAAGCCGGTTATTCATCGACAGCATTATTAGTACCGGATGATTCTTCAATCGAAACGATAGAAGGACTGAAGGGTAAAAAGATAGGAATTACACAAACAGGCTCTACTTTTCATTATATGGCAGGGCGATTATTAGAAGAAAATGGATTAACAACAGATGATGTAGAACTTGTTCCATTAAACAGTATTCCTGGCCTGATGGAAACGTTAGAGAGTAAACAAGTTGATGCCGTCCTTTTAAATGAACCGAATATTACGAGTGTTGTTGAAGAAGGATATGGTAAAATAATCGCACAAGTAGGGGATGAAATTGACTATCAAACATCAGGGATCTTTTTCTCTAAGTCCTTTACCGAACAAGAAGAAACGGCGAAGAATTTCCTCAAAGCATATGCTAAAGCGACTGAATATTATTATGATGCTGTGCTTGTAAAGGAAGATGGAAAAATAGTCCCTGGGGAAAACTTTGATGAAGTGATCGATATTATTGCCGATTATACAGATCAAGAACCAGCGATTATTGAGCAAGGTCTTCCTTATATGGACCGTAATGGAGAACTCCTCTCTTCAGATATTCAAACACAAATTGATTGGTATGCTAAGGAAGGATTGATTGAAGCAGCCATTGAAGTGGACGAAATTGTTAATACAGAGTTATTAGAAGCCGTATTGAGTGAATGAGGGAAGTGTTGCACATGAAAATTGTCATTGAAGACGTCGGGAAAACGTTTGTAGATTCAAATAAGAAAGAAGTAACGGCTCTTGAAAACATTAACTTTTCCATTCAAGAGGAAGAGTTTGTCGTTTTAGTTGGTCCAAGTGGTTGTGGGAAGTCTACATTACTTAATATTGTCGGTGGATTAATGTCACCGACAAATGGCAGTGTTTATTTTGAAGGCATGCAAAATAAAGAGCCGAACCTAGGGATTGTCTTCCAGGAGATCGCCTTGTTCCCATGGCGCACCGTTTATGAAAATGTTATTTATGGATTAGAAGAAAGAAAAATGAGTAAGCAAGAACAAGCGGATAAAGGAAATCATTTTATTGATATGGTTGGGTTAAGTGAATTTAAAGATGCGTATCCGAAACAATTATCTGGAGGGATGAAGCAAAGGGCGGGAATTGCTAGAGCGCTTGCGATTGAACCAGATTTACTTCTCATGGATGAACCCTTTTCCGCCTTAGATGCTCAATCCCGAACCTTGATGCAAGAAGAGCTTCTGACGATTTGGAATCGGACAAAGTTGAGTACACTCTATGTAACTCATAATATTCAGGAAGCTGTTTATTTAGCAGATCGAATTATCGTATTATCTCGACATCCAGGTAAAGTTAAAGAAGTGATTGAAATTGATTTGCCGAAAATGGGGAGAAATGGAGAAAATCACCGTATTCTATTTGAACAGTATGTAGATGATATTTGGCAACTGATTCGTGATGATGCGAAGGAAGCATTAAAGGAGTGATAGATAGTGCCAAAGAAGAAACAGTTGATAACGAATCGGGTAGCATTTCTTGAAAAGAAAACACCCATCTATGCGCCTTTTCTAGGAATTGCGATCATCCTTGTTTTATGGGAGATCATAACGGGTTTACAAATTGTATCACCACTTTTCCTACCTGCCCCTTCAGCGATTATCACGACGGGTTGGGAAATGATCTTAAGTGGTGAAATATATGAAAACCTAATGGCAAGTTTATATAGAATTGGAATGGGCTATGTTATTGGTGCAGTAGTTGGAATTGTAGCAGGACTTATTCTTGGTTTTTCTAAATGGGCAGATGCAATTGGGACTCCCATTGTATATGCCATATATCCGATACCTAAAATAGCACTTTTACCATTGTTTATTCTATGGCTCGGTATTGGCGAGTTATCGAAAGTCACGATTATTGCGTTAGGGGTTTTCTTTCCGGTCGTCATCAATACTTTTTCAGGAGTGAAAAGCGTTGATCAAATGCTTATTAAAGCTGCAGTAACTTTTGGATCCAGTCCATTTAATGTGGTTCGAAAGGTAATATTACCAGGGGCATTACCGATGATCTTTGCTGGTTTAAAACTTGCCGCCGGTACATCGCTTTTGTTATTAGTCTCTGCCGAGATGATTGCTGCACAAAACGGGATCGGATCGATGGTTTTACATTATGGAAACTTAATGATCACGACAAAGCTAATGGTTGGGGTCGTTGTACTATCATTGCTTGGGCTTACTTTCAATCGGGGTTTACAATGGTTGGAAAACAAACTTTTGCCGTGGAGATAACCTAGGATTTAGGGAAATGATCATCAGATCGGGAACGATTTAAAATTATAGAAGAAGTAAAATGATAATACTCCTAAAACAGATGAATGTATCGTATAATATAATACAAGGAGGTCATGTATTATGGTAGAGATCAAAAGGATTACTCCAGAGGATACATATGAAATTAGAAAAAAGATATTTCGCCCCGATCAAACGATCGATGCTTATCAATATGAAAGTGATCATTTCAGAGAATCATTCCATCTAGGAGGGTATCACGAGGGGAAGCTCATTAGTATCGCCTCCTTCCTAAAAGAAGATAACGCTGCATTTGAAGAGATCAACCAATATCGACTACAAGGAATGGCCACACTAAAGGAATACCGTGGACAACAGGCAGGAAGTCAAATCCTTCGTTATGGTGAAAAGATACTTAAACAACGACATGCCCGATTGTTATGGTGTAGTGCTAAATTTCCAGTAAGTGATTATTATACAGGATTTGGCCTACGGGAACACGGAGAAGTATTTGTCATCGACACCATCGGACCACATAAACTGATGTATAAGAAATTATAATGGGGACAGTCCCCCGCCACAGTAGCGTGCTAATGTGGTAAGGGACTGTCTTTGTTTTTTTCGATTACATATTTTTGATATGTTAGACTGCGCGGCTCCGAGAATAGAGATAATACGCGCTCCATCTCTAGGATCGGTGCCTTTTTAGTCTCGCCTAAGTAGCTGGAAAAACTACTCCAAAGATAATGTTCCGGTTTTTCCACGATATTTGCTTCAACTGGATTTTGATGGATGTATTTGCTAACCGTAAGAAAATAATCATTGGTCTTAATTAGCCGAGAATGGAATCGACCTTGAAAGACATGTCCTGTTAGCTCATAGCGCTTATTAAAGTACATGGCATAACGGGTGTGAATAGATTTTATAATCGTGCCAGGCGGTTTGTCCGTCGTTTCTAAGAGAAGGTGAATGTGGTTAGGCATGAGGCAGTACGCATGAATGTAAAAATAATCGAGATCCCAGCATGCTTTCATGAGGTTCAGATAACGTTGATAATCTTGGGGATCAAGAAAGATCGAATCGCGCCGATTTCCGCGGGCGGTAATGTGATATGTCGCTCCTGGATACCAAATACGAGGTTTTCTGGCCATTGTAATTCTCCTTTGGGGTTTAAACCTATTATTGCTCGAAAGAGAAAGTAACTTCAAATGGCTGAAATGGTATGTTCTGTTGGATAAGATCCTAGAGAATGCGATTATTATGGGAGATAAATCGGCAGGATATAAGACGATAGGGGCTTAAAATAGGAAATTAGCCAAATTTAAAATTATGTTGCTTTATTATATTAGTGTGACGGGGGACTGACCCCCGCTTTAGTTAGAATTCCTCATATACTGCTGGATCCTGATCTTTATTTCTACCGTCCGGTCGAGTTAATTTGTTAATAACACTCATCTCTGTATCATCAAGTGAGAAGTCAAAGATGGATATGTTTTCAAGCTGACGTTTAGGTGATGCAGATTTTGGAATGGAAATGGCTCCAAGTTGATAGTGCCAGCGTAAAATAACTTGTGAAATCGATTTATGATGATGATCAGCAATTTTTTGAATCATTTCATTCTGTAAGACTTTATTTGCACGGCCAAGCGGACTCCAGGATTGTGTTTTAACATTATTTTTTGCATGCCATTTTCTCTGTTCCTCTTGGTTGAAAAATGGATGCAATTCAATTTGGTTGATACTTGGTAACACACCTGTTTCCTTTTTGAGGCGCTCCATATGTTCAGGCAAAAAGTTGCAAACACCGATTGAACGTATTAATCCCCACTTTTTTGCATCAATGAGGGCTTGCCATGCTTCTACATAATCATCCTGGATCGGATTAGGCCAATGAATAAGGTATAAATCATAATAATCCAGATTTGCGCGATATAATGATTCTTGGATGGTTGGAACGGCAACATCATATTTTTGATAACGTCCCGGCAGTTTCGACGTGATTCTTAAATCACTTCTTGGAACAGAACTACGACGAACAGCTTCACCTATGGTCCCTTCGTTTTCATAATTGTAGGCGGTATCAATCAGTCGATAACCTAGATCAATTGCATTTTTAGTCGCATTAGCACCGTCATTACCGTTTAGTTTATATGTCCCGAGACCTACAACAGGTATACTAAGACCATCATTTAGTGTGATTTCTGGTATTTGTTTATTCATCATTGATCATCCCCTTCATTATTCATTTAAGATTACCACTTACTAGAGACAAAACTCAATGAATAGCAATGATGGGGTCAGTCCCCCGCTACGTTAGCACTTTAGTGCAACGGGGGACTGACCCCATAAAAGTAACTCTTTACAAATGAAGTTAATTTTTATATAGTGTATGTACCTAATAATTCTAGGTAGGTGAAAAAGATGTTTAATCGTGAACTTGTTAAAGGGAGTACGTCTATTCTTGTTCTTCAATTATTAAATGAACGTGATATGTATGGGTATGAGCTTGTGAAGGAAATTGAACGGCGGAGTGATCATCATCTGCAAATGAAAGAAGGGACATTATATCCGGCCCTTCATAAACTTGAAAAACAGGAATATGTTGAATATTACTGGGAAGATCAAGAAAAGGGTCCAGCGCGTAAGTATTATCGGATTACAGCACATGGAATTGATATTTTAGCAGAAAGAACTTCAGAATGGCATCGGTATGTACAGGTGATGAATAATCTAATCGAGAGCAACAACTCATGAGTGATGGTCAACAAAGATTCATCGAAGAATTAGCAAAGGAAATCGGCGATCATATTGACAAACGGGATATCATCGCAGAGTATGAATTACATGTGTATGAACTGATAGAAGAATTACCTGTAGATGAAAAAGATAAATACGATGTGATTGTGAAACGATTAGGGACTCCGCAAGAGATTGCAAAAGTTTGGAAACAAGAAGTAGGGATGACTCCGAGAAAAACGCAATGGCTATTTGTTTTATGTAATATTGCTATCTTTATCGGAGGAACCATTTTGACGATTTGCTATAATTTATTTAACTGGATTTGGTTAGGGAAGTTATGGTTCGCTTTGACAGATGTATCCTTCATCATCATGTTAATGTACATTCTGTTCTGGGGCCTTCTTGGTTACGAGATTGGCAAAGAGTTTGGTCATCGAGGTTATCGCCTTCTTAAAAAAACATTTGTGATCTCGATTGTACCTAATCTATTATTAATGTATTTAATTGTATTTAAAGTACTTCCTTATGAATGGTTTCAACCGTTATTGAGCTTTCCTTTCATTGTCACAGCTATGTTTTTTACGGGACTCCTTTATCCGGTAAGTTGGCTTGGTTATCGTTGGGGAAGAAAGGTTTCAGTATAAGAGAGGAACTGAGCTGTTGATTCGGCGGTTCCTAAGCATTTTTTTATATAGGTACATAGATATTCTATGTATGCGATCATGACGTATGGGTGGGGTTGTAATGAAGATCAACATAACAAGAAAAGATTGGCTGTTTCTAATTGCTTGTATAGGGCTTGGGATCTTAGCTGAAGTAAGTTTTCTTCATGGGAGAGTAGGCTTGTCCTATTTGGTGTTTATCTCGGGATTTTACCTTGTCGTTTTACTTCGTTTCCGTCTCTCTTTTAATCATCGTAGAATTGGCTTGCTTTTTATGGTGGTCATATGGATTTTGAGTGGAAGTTACTTGTTTTATGATAATCAGCTCTTTCATAATCTGAATTTATTATTGATTCCAATCCTTATCTTTTCTCATATCGTATTAATTACGAGTCCGAATACATTTAAGTGGGATACACCACGCTTTATTAATCTACTTATCACTAAACTTCGTGAAGGAAGACAATATGTTGCAGCTTTTGCAAATGCGAGTTTGAATGGACTATTTAAACACGAGAATAGAAAAACAGCCCAAACAGTTAAGCGGATATTGTGTGGCCTAGCGATTGGCCTTCCTCTGTTAATCCTAATTACAAGTTTGTTAATGTCAGCAGATACGATCTTTCAAGATGTTATCTTACGTCTTCCGATATTTCTTTTCCCAGCGAACTTTCTGGAAGGTTTGTTACGGTTTTTATTTATTATGTTTGTTTCCTTTAGCCTGTTTGGTGTTTTTCAAGTACTTAAGAGGAGACAAATATCACATGATAAATATAATAAACAAGCGAGGAAAGTGATGCATTGGAACAGCATCACTGCCATGACTATTTTAGTCATGATGAATGTCGTTTATTTACTTTTTGTTGTGATCCAGTTTAGGTACTTTTTTAATAATGAACTCATGGAGGGTTTCACCTATGCTTCGTATGCAAGGCGGGGGTTCTTTGAGCTTATTTTAGTGATGATCATTAACTGGACAATTTTGATCAGTTTCTTAAAGTATGTCACAGATAGAAGGCGGGGCATTAAGCTTACACTAAATATCCTTTATTCCTCCCTCATTATCATGAGCGGTATTATGCTAGCCTCTGGTTATGGACGGTTAACGATGTATGAGGAAGCTTATGGATTTACGCTAGATCGCGTATTAGCTCATGCCTTTATGATTTATCTGATGGTTACTTTTTCCTATACGTTCATAAGGGTCTGGATTGAAAAAATATCGCTCCTCCATTTCTATCTGATTGTTGGCTTGATCTTTTATACAATGTTAAATGCGATAAATATTGAACAACTTATTGTTGATAAGAACTTGGAGCGTTATGAACAGACTGGAAAAATAGATGTGTATTACTTAGATTCTCTTTCTTATCCAGGATGGGATGGATTAATCCAGCTGTATGAGATGGAGGAGGACTATCCAGCATTACAACCAATATTAAAAGAACGGCAGGAATGGCAAGCGGGTCAACCGAGTGAAAAATGGCAATCATTTAATTTTGCTAAACAAAAGATCGCGAAGGAACTAGAGGAACTTGATCTACGTTAAGTCACTATAAAGGGTTAAATATAAAATATAAACTGCAGGGTAAAATAAATACGGCTCGACAATAATGGCAGGAGGGTGACCGATGAACTCATGGGTACCGAAACATATAGCAATGATGATGGATGGTAATGGGAGATGGGGGCAAGAAAGAGGGCTTACTCGAAGTGAGGGTCATTATGCGGGAACGAAGGCGATGGAACGGGTGATTGATGCGTGTATTGAATTAGATATTCGTATTCTTACGCTTTATGCATTCTCATCAGAAAATTGGTCAAGGCCTAAAGATGAGGTTAATTATTTAATGTATTTACCAATTAAGTTCTTTAATCAAAAGTTGCCAGAATTTATGAGACGAAATATTAAAATTATGATTTCAGGGGATTTAAGCACGGTGCCAAAGGGTACGAGAAATGCAGTGATGAGGGCAGTAGAGACAACCAAAGATAATAGCGGTATTATCGTTAACTTTGCCTTTAACTATGGGGGGCGAGATGATATTCTCCAAGCGATCCGGAAAGTAGTTCGTGAAGTGCAAGATCAAAAGATCGATATCAATCAAGTGAATGAGGAGCTTTTTCAGCATTTTTTATATACAAAGGAATTGCCAGATCCGGAGTTATTAATTCGTACAGGAGGAGAAAAGCGCATAAGTAACTTCTTGTTATGGCAATCATCTGCAGCTGAATTATACTTTACCGATGTTTATTTTCCAGATTATAATAAAGAGTTACTTCAAGAAGCATTGAATGAATATTGGCGAAGAAGCTCAGCAAGAAGGGGTCAGTCCCCTGTCAGGTTAGCGCATTACTAGGATGAATTTGTCATATATTGGACTTTAACGTTTGGCCAAATCAGAGGCCAATTCTTTCGCAACATTCGATTGTTATAGATATTCATTCGTTCCTTAGTTGCCATAAAATAAGCAGTTGGTTTTACTTTACATTGAAGGACATCATCTATTCCACAAGGAGTGGTTACTATTAATTTGCCTTTTATAGATAATTTCACTCCCAGTGCTGTTGCTGTTTCGGGAAATTTAGAAATTGCATCTACGGAAGATTTATAGGGAGTAACATTATTCAGTAGATGCATCCTTGCTTGATTTTTTACAGACCATGGGACACCAGGGTGAGCAGCATTCAATGTACCCTCTAATCCCTTTTCGAATACTTGACTTTTGTTCTCCGAATCGAAGTAAATTACATCAACATCGGGAAGTGCTGTCGCTTCTTTAAATTCATGTATGGTATCCCATATTTTTGACCGAATAAAACCTGCACATATCCACCAGTCAGGTAAGTTTAGGTGTTGTACTGTTTTGAGTATATCCATCATTTTATGATCGTCCTGAATAACTCTTATAATATCTGACTCCGTTTTAAGCAATGCGAATGACCTCCATAAATTATATGTTAATTTAAATAGATGAATTAAATCTGCAGTTTCCTCGTACAATAATGATAATCTTTCTTAAGCAGTTAGGCACTACCACATGATTACTCTACTATGCTAGGGGACCAATCCTCTATTTATCCACAGGGTTATCCATAGGACAAAGATCGTGGATAAAGGTTAATGAGCTGTTACAAACATTACTCACAGTTTTAAAAATAGTTACACACAGACCATCCAGTCTGTGTAAGCGTTGTCCCGACAGGATTTTCCAATTGTTATCCCCAGAAAATAATCGCATTGTTAATAACTTAGGAATATGATCAACGACTGCATTAACGCTCAACTATGGCGGGGGACCGACCCGGTACATTGCAATGAATAGTAGCATATGTTATTATCATTGTACAATGAATTCCTTATTATCAGGTACTGTTTATTATATAGTACTATTTTATAAAGAGTATGAGGTGTGATTCAACAATGAATATTCAATTCAAGAAGGGTGTATTAGAAATATGTGTGCTCGCATTATTAGATAAGCAAGATCGTTATGGATATGAGCTCGTACAGAAGATTTCCAATCAAATATCAATCTCTGAGGGATCCGTCTACCCTTTGTTAAGGCGATTAACAAAGGAAGGCTATTTCACAACATATTTACAGGAATCAACAGAAGGGCCTTCACGTAAGTATTATAAACTAACGGATTCGGGGAGGGAATATTTATATAAACTCATGAAGGAGTGGGATGAATTCACGATAGGAGTAAATCAATTAATCAAAGAGGGTGTTCGAAATGAATAAGAGGCAATTTTTAGAAGAACTGGACGTTGCTTTAATTCCTCTAAATTCAGAAGAGCGATCAGATATTCTGCGTGATTTTGAAGAGCATTTTGCTATTGGAGAATTAAATGGTGATTCGGAAGATGAAATTGCAGCGTCACTCGGATCTCCACAAAAGATAGCGAAGGAATTATTAGCAACATATCATATCGAAAAGGTAGAAACAGTAACAACGACGGGAAATATGATGCGTGCGATTTGGGCTGTCATTGGTTTAGGTTTTTTTAATTTAATGATCGTATTAGCCCCATTTATCGCCTTAATAGGGATTGTCTTTTCCGGATGGTTAGTAAGTGTTATTTTTATAATATCTCCATTATTAGTAGCTATCAATCCGATTTTATTCGCCTATAAAATTTCGCTATTTGATGTGTTCCTTTCAATCACACTTACAGGAATAGGCATCTTTATTGCGATGGGAATGTTTTATTTAACTCGCCTTTTATCAAGACTTTTCATCCGTTATTTAAAATTCAATGTGGATTTTGTAAAAGGTGGTGTAAACCATGTTCACTAAAAGATCGATCTCTATGATTGCCCTTCTACTTATTATTGTTGGTGTTGTGGGGAGTGTTCTTACCTTTGAAAAACCTGTCAGCAAGTCTGACTGGGTGACGGCTGAAAAGACGATCGATGGCGAAAATATTGAGAATATTCAAATCGCAGCAGATCATACGAATATCGAGGTCATATCTGTGCCTGATTCATCAGTGAAAGTAGAAATGTCGGGAATAGATCCAGAAAATGATCTTACTGCTTCTGTTGATGGATCGACATTATCTATTCAGGTTGAACATCGCAAAAATAGCCTATTCCAGTTTGATCTATTAGCTTCTATCTCTTCGTTAAAAGTATATGTACCCGAAAAGTCTTATGAATTGCTTCAAATTGAAAGTGATAATGGTCGGATCTTTGGAGAAAAATTACAAGCAAATACCTTAGATGTTAACACAGACAATGGGCTTATTGAGCTCAGACACATGAACACATCGACAACTGTGGCTAAGACTGATAATGGAAAAGTTGCATTAGAATATATTGAGGGCGATATTCTAGCTGAGACAGATAATGGCGCGATTTCGCTTATAACGAGTCATTTAGACCGGGAGATTGAATTGAATACAGATATCGGAATGATTGAAATTAAAACGGACCAAAAGCCAACAAATGCTGTGATTGATGCAAATGTAGAAGTGGGTAAGATTAGTATTTTTGGAGAATCGAACGCAAGCACTGTTTTTGGCAATGGGGATCATTCCATTAGCTTATCAACAGATGTTGGTAAGATTAACGTAACAAAGTAAAAGGGTATACGAGAGGGTCCATTAGATCATCAAATAATAATAAGAAGTTGGGTAAGTGTATTTATTTTTAGGATTCATGAGCCCTATTAGAATGTTAACGGAGCTCATGAATCATTTGCATTTATGTTTGTCTGTATAAGTTGCCGTCATGATCAAGTTCGGACATTTCTAAAGATAAGGCAATATCTTTCTTTGTCCGTGCCTCTTTGATATGAGACTCTAATGCATTAAATAAATGTTCAAGTACGCGTTCTTTTGCTGCTTCCGTTCGACCTGTAGCAATTTTTAATGTGACATGGATAAAGGCATCATTACTTAATCCATCCCCAACCTTATAATCGGTTAATTTTATAGCACGGGACCGGATTCCTTTAGCAGAGAAAAGATCACTATGTGAAATCAATGAATCATTTACCCCTTGTAATATCTCCCCTATATTTACTTCGTTTTGAATATTATTTGTATACTCAACTGTTATATGTGGCAAAAACTCCCCTCCTTCATCATATAAACGCTATCTTTCATTCGATTCATATTATACCACACGGTTGGGGTCAGTCCCCCATCACATTAGCACGTTAGCGTGGCGGGGGACTGACCCCCAATTGGAATTATATTTGTAATTCCTTTATAATAAAATGAAAAGGGAGGTTCATATGAAAAATCATGGTCGATTTATGAAGTTTATTGGTGGTCGAGATTTAATTTTCACTTTATCCGTACTCATTCTAATTGGATTTACAATATTAGTCTATAATAAGATTTCGTTTATATTTCATCCAATCATCGTTATCTTTTCAACGGTAACACCACCGGTGATCCTTGCATTTATCGCCTATTATTTAATGAATCCGATTGTGAATCTTTTCGAGCGATTACATATTAAGCGAATTTGGGGCATTATCATTATCATTGTAGTGCTTAGTGGCCTGTTTACAGGTGTTATTCTAGTTTCTGCACCAGCTATTCAAGCGCAAATTAACGAATTAATTACGAGGTTTCCAAAGTATCTTATGCAGATGGCAGATGGATTAAAGGCAACAATCGATCATTCATTTTTGGGACCTTATTATGATGATGGTTATGAATGGGTGACCTCAACTTTAGCTGATATTCCGTCTATTATTAGTGATTATTTTGGTGAAACATTTACAGGTATTATAAACTTTGCAAGCACATTAACAAATGTGATGGTCGCCATCCTTACGTTCCCGATTATTTTGTTTTTTCTATTAAAAGATGGTGCCCGGTTTAAGGAGTTTTGCTTAAGCCTTTTACCGCCTAAATTAAGACGCGAAGCGAATAAAGTACTTGTGAATATGGATGTACAAGTCGGGTCGTACATTCAGGGTCAAATTATTGTTGCATCTTGTATTGGTGTCTTATTATTTATTGGCTATTTAATTATTGGCTTAGACTACGCGATTACACTAGCCATCATTGCTGCCATAACGAGTGTTGTACCATATCTCGGTCCAATTATTGCCATTTCACCCGCAGTGATTATTGCAATTGTTCATTCACCTTTTATGCTTTTGAAATTAGCTATTGTTTGGGCAGCTGTTCAGTTCCTGGAGGGGAACTTCATTTCGCCAAATGTGATGGGGAGAACGATGCAAATTCACCCATTGACGATCATCATTGTTTTACTTGTTGGTGGTAATTTATTTGGTCTTGTTGGGGTTATTCTTGGAATTCCAGGCTATGCGATCATGAAGGTATTAATTGTACATTTCTTTGATAAATTCAAACTGCGCTACAATTATTATTATGGTAAGGATCATGGTGAATATGAAAGTCAAACGAATGATAAGTAGTGGTATCGTTCATGTAAATGAGTGAAAAAAGCCTCGACAAACATCAATGTTCAGATGTTTGTCGAGGCTTTTATATGCTAGGCCTTTATTAGCCAATTCGTGAGGAAAAACTGAATTATTTTGTTTCAATCTCTGATACTTTTACAATTGCTTTACCGGTGTTTGCGCCTTTGAACAGATCAAGAAAGGCATCGATCGTCTGATCGAAACCATCGGTCACTGTTTCATTGTATTGTAGCTTACCATTTTGTAGCATGTTGGCTAAAGCTGCTGCACCCTCACCAAAGCGAGATGAATAATTGGCAACGGTAAAACCTTGCATGAGTGAACTTGTTTTGATCAAATACTCCTGCACGCGCGGCCCCACATTATTCCCTTCACTATTATAAGTAGAGATTGCTCCACAAACAGGAATCCGGGCAAAGTTATTTAGGAGTGGGAATACAGCATCTGCGATTTCACCGCCGACATTTTCAAAGTAGACATCGATTCCATTTGGACAGGCTGTATCTAACGCTTTATTCACATTTTCTGTCTTATAATTGATCGCGGCATCAAATCCGAGTTGATCGACCAAATAATTAACCTTATCATCAGAGCCGGCAATACCTACTACATAGGCTCCCTTATCTTTCGCAATTTGGCCGACAACAGAACCGACAGCTCCAGCTGCTCCAGAAACAACAACTGTTTCACCAGATTTTGGTTTCCCGATATCCAATAAACCGAAATAAGCGGTCAAACCAGTCATGCCTAGTACACTTAAATAGGCTGAAGCAGGAGCTAGATCCGTATCGATTTTACGTACATCTGTCTCGTTTACAACTGAATACTGTTGCCAACCAAGTGTGCCAAGAATGAGATCTCCGGCTTTAAAAGAAGTTGATTTTGATGTAACAACTTGTCCAATCACTCCACTTGTAATGGCGGAATCGAGTTCGAAGGGTGGAATATACGATTTGACATCATTCATCCGACCTCTTAAATAAGGGTCTACAGATATATAAACGGTCCGAATAAGTAATTGGTTTTCTTTAGGCTCTCCGATTGGAACTTCATGATATTCAAAGTCTTCATCTGTAGGTAAGCCAACAGGTCGCTTGATCAGTTTAATTTGTTTTTGCAAATGAACCATCCTCCTATGTTATACATAACAATCATTATCTTAATACGTTACTATCATTTACAGGATATTGACAATACCTCAAAATTAACTGGGAAGTTATTTTCATGTGAATCAATTAGACTGTTTTATTGTAAAAGTCGATAAAGTTCTTCACAACATTATCTAGGAAATCGAGTGTTGCTGCATCAACAATTTCGCCCTTTTCATTGAGCTTATCCTGAACAGACCCAATATACACTTCATTTCCGGGTAATATTTGTGGCGCTAATGCCGGGTTTGATAATACTTCCCGCAGATGTATTTGTGCACGAAGGCTTCCAAATACACCTATCGAGGATCCGATAATAAAACTTGGTTTCCCCTGTAGATCCAATCCTGCACGGGACATCCAGTCGATCGCATTCTTTAAAACACCAGGCATAGAAAAATTATACTCTGGAACTGCAAATAATACAGCATCAGCATGCTGAACTTTATGTTTGAAATCCACTGCTGCTTGAGGTGGATCGTTTTCTAGGTCTGAGTTAAACATTGGAACATCGTGAAGTAAAACGAGTTCGATATCTAACTGGTCCGCATAACGCTCTTTCATAAATTCGACAATTTTTAAATTTGTCGAATCCTTTCTGATACTACCGATGACTGCTGCTACTTTGATGGTCAACTTATACTCTCCTTTATGACTTTCTTCTGTTTTATAATTTGCTTATCAGCTAATTTTTAACTACATACTATTTATAACTATAACATGAAGCCATCAAAAAACACTTATACAATGCTCATCCATAGTGTTTTACGTCTTGTCTATAACTGCTGCATGTATTAGATAACGCGTACATTATCTGTTAGCCAACATTGTCATAGAAGGTATGGCCTAATTAGGAAATAAGAATCCGCAGTATTGCAAACCAAAAAGTTTCACTTCTTCACAGTTTATCCAGCATCTTTTTGAGAGAATTGACTATTGTATAAATCGGCATCTTCAGCTAGTTCATAAATTTACACCTAATAAAATAGGGTGTAAATGGAAGTAAATTGGATAAGATTTCTGCTTCATTTAGGATCATTAACAATCTAATCCACAGTATTATCCACATCATAAACATTGGATTATATCATCATTTTGACCTTATGCACAATTGTTAAGGAAATGTGGGTAAGATTAGAAGTTTCTAATTACAAATAAGGAAAGCTTCTTTTATTCGTGGTTAAAAAGGTTATCCACTTTGTCCACAGCCTTATCCACAACTAAAGACCATATATGAAGCAGTTATACATCCTTACCCACATAACTCACAAAAAAACGTAAGTTATGCACGTTACTTATCCACAGTAAATAGCCTGATCTATCAAGCTATTTAACCATTCGATTGATTATCGAATGATAACCTGGTGATAACTTTTACGGACGGGTTTCATATTTATATAGCTTCTGAAAGGGTCTTCATGTGACTTGATAGGGAATATCAACAACCTAATCGGATGGAGTTAGCTCAAATGCATCTGCTAATAATGAAAATGATTGATGGCGGGTATCTTTATCCGGTAACATGTTTAAAATCATAATTTCGTCGACCATTGCTTCCGCAGCAAGGGTTTGTAGTCTTTCCACTACCTTTTTAACACTACCAATGATAAACCGTCCCTTATTCGCTTGATAGGTGGCTTCTTCGGCAGGCGAATAAATATGTGAACGCGCCTCTGCTAGAGTAGGAGGTGGAAGATGAAATGAGCCTGTTCCCCAACGTGCCCATTGTAATTCAGCTGGACGTGCGATATCTCGTGCTTCTTCATCTGTTTCAGCACAGATAACGATGGTTGCTAAGATGCTTTTGGGCGCTGATAAAAAGGCTGATGGTTTAAAGTTTTCTCGATACGTCCGCAGAACGGGTATCGCTAAATCAGGTGAGATGTGAGCAGCAAAGACAAATCCAAGTCCGTTGTTGATCGCATATTGCATTCCACCCTGACTTGACCCGAGCATAAAGAGAGCAGGTATCGATTCAACAGGTGTTGGTGTAATTTGGCTAAAGGGATGATCATCCGGAAAACTGCGGGAATAGAACGAGAGAAGTTGGTGTAATTGTTCTGGAAAGTGGTCCTTTGTAACGGCCTCTTCAAATCGTCTTAACGCATAGGCAGTCATTTGATCTGTCCCAGGAGCACGACCAATACCTAGATCCACTCGATTGGGATGTAAGGCTTCCAAAATTGAAAAGTTTTCCACAACCTTAAGTGGGCTATGGTTCGGCAGCATAATTCCGCCGGCACCAATTCGAATGCGCTTTGTGTTTACCGCTGTATGTGCACTTAATAAATCAGGGGCACTACTAATCTGATACTTTGTATTATGATGTTCGGCAAACCAATACCTTGTATACCCGAGTTGATCAGCTAATTGGACGAGTGCTGTGGAATTCTCCAATGTTTCGGAAGGTGTTTCATCATTGTATATCGTTGCTAAGTCTAAAATCGATAATTTTAACTTTAGGTTTGTTTTAAAATATATAAGCTCCTTTATGCGATGATACTCCTTATTATATCCTTATAACTCCAGAATAAGAAGGAATATTACCATTCGATTAAAAATGAGATATTGAATAGACATTTTATTTCTTCATGGTAATATTTAAGATAGGGTAGAGACGGAGGGATGATGATGAGGCTTTGGTTTAGGAAAATTTTCGCGATCTTTCTTGTAATCATGACATTCGGTATGTATGTACCACCTGTTTATCCCACTACACATGCTGAAGAAAATAAAGAGTCGATTGACTCGAAGTCTGCTTTCAATGAAGCTGAACCCCCAGCGGTTGTTAAGGTTATTGATGATTTTAGTATTGGGCCTCATCACATCGAGGAAGAGAACGATTATGATGTGATTACGAATAAAGCAAAAAAACAAGTATTAACTAAACTCGGACCGAAAATTGCGGAGCAAGTAGAAGAGGAGTTTTTGACGATGATTCTTCCAACAATGGAGGAAGCGTTGCAACATATTTTAACAGATATTGGGGAAGAGGATGCTACATATATCGGAATTACCGAACAGTTATCAACAGGCTATGGGGAAAAAATATTTCATGTTTATGATTACCGGACGAAAAATGATATTGCTCGATTTCATGTTCGCCGTGATAATCGACCGTTAGAAGGGTATTGGTTTAATTTTCACTATCATTTATATGATGATAACTTTGAAAAACATTATGAAATCGGGGAAATCTACTGGGATAAAAATATTCCACCAAAATGGATGTCATCGTAAAGAAAGAGGGAGAAGGCAAGATCATCAGCTGATCTTATCTTCTCCCATTCATTTGCATATTTATCTAGAAATACGTAATTCTAGACGGTTGTTTCATCTGTAGCAAGATGTTGATACTTTCGTTTAAACATGAGTGTAAAGTAAGTGAGTGATCCAAGCATGAACATCACGGTAAAGATCATGAGTATTCCCGCATTCTGCCACATGACTGAATAATCCCCACTTGAGACAACAGCCTTAAATCCTGCGACTGTATAGGTCATCGGTAAAAATGTATTGAAGAATTGTAGACTTTTCGGTATTAATTCGAGTGGAAATGTTCCAGCACTCGTTGTTAGTTGCATAATTAGAATGAGAATCGCCATAAAGCGTCCTGGATCACCAAAACATGTCACAAAGAACTGAATTAATGTGATGAACGTTAAGCTTGTAATAATCGAATAAAGGATAAAGAGTGGAATACTCTGCACTTCTAATCCTAATCCAATGAGTAGAATACCTGAAGCAATTAACGCTTGTAAGATCCCAATTCCAAAGAGAATCGTAAACTTACTCATAAACCAATTAAAGCCGTTTCGTGGTGCACTTGCAGGTTCTTGTAAAGGAAAGACAATTGATAAGAGTAATGCTCCTACAAATAGTCCTAACGATAAGAAGTAAGGGGCAAACCCAGTTCCATAGTTTGGAACATCATTTAATACTTCATCCTTTACTTCCACTGGATTGGCCATCATATTATACGTATCATCATTGGATTCAACAGAATTAACTTCATCTGAAGCGTCATGCAATTTATCATTTAGCTCCTCTGTACCTTCTGTCAATTCGTTAGTTCCATCTGTTAACTCTTTCGATCCATCCGCTAACTGCTCCGACCCGTCCGCTAGCTGTTCCGATCCGTCTGTTAATAGCCCCATTCCATCCGTAAGGTCGTTTGCTCCGGATGTTAAATCGCCAGCCCCTTGATTCGCTTCTGAAAACTTTCCGTTAAATTGTTCCAAGTTATCAACATAGAGACTTTGACCGGTCAGAAGTTTATCTGAGCCTGCTTTCAATTCTTCCGTCCCATCGGCTAATTCAATTACCCCTTCATTGAGTGCCACTTGCCCGTCACGGAGAGAGGTCAATCCTTCTTGTAGTTGATTTAGGGGCGGACTAATTGCCGTTTTTATATCATCTTCCATTCCGTCAGTTGCCCCACTCAGTCCTTCATTAACGGTATCTTTATATTGTTTGAATCCACCGGAAATCCCCTTGACTGTCTGATCGACGGCGTCCTCTATACCAGCGCTTATTTGTGGCTGGATTTCACTTTCTATTTTACTTTCAACATCATCGACATTCGGAAAACCTGCAGCTAGTTGCTCCTCAATACCTGCCTGCATCTGTTCTTCTGTCGGCGATTCGCTCGCTAATATTTGTTGGATTTGCTCTTTTTCTTGACTTGAAATATCAATGCCCATTTGATTCATAATGGTAAAGAGTCCATCAACTTGTGCTTGCTGTTGTTCCATGAGAACAGGCGTCATTTGTCCGGCAATTTGTGCGGGAGCACCATCTAATACACCTGTTACTTCCTCTGCAACTCCGCCAGAAATACCTTGTGAAAGACCAGATGTTAGTTGATCAACCATGCCGTCTTTACCTTGCAGTCCATTTACAATTCCGTCTTGTAATTCATCGAGACCATCATTCATCGCCTCGGAACTGCCACTTATTTGTTCACCGATTTGCTCAGCCATCTGTTTAGGTAATTCGTTTTCTAATTCTTCTAAACCAGATTTGATTTGATCGGTACCCTCGATCAGTTCCGGCGATTGATCACGCATGCTGGCAAGCCCATCATTTGCTTGCAGAACACCGTTTGCCAGATCAGATGAACCTTCCTTTATTTCTTTGGAAGCATCAAGTAATTGTCCATTCGCATCATTTAATTCCCCCATTCCAGATGAAAGATCATCTGAACCTTCTGCCAAGGTAATGGAACCTGAATAGGCGGTATTTACACCTTCATTGAACTCGATGGAATTTCCTGCAAACAACCCTAAGCTTTCCTTCAGTTTAGTTGATCCATCCAGGAGATCATGAGCACCATCATTTAGTTTGTCTGTTCCATCACTTGCTTCCATGAGACCTTCTCCAATTTCATCAACGTTATCAAACATCATACTGGCATATGTTTCAATAATGTTTTCCTCTAATGTTGACTCAATAAGTAACATGGCGGTTTCACCCATCTGTCCAGCTAAAAAGTTGAACCCTTCGTTTGGAGCATAGATGAGGTCCAGTTTTTCGGGTTTATCATCAAGTAATGTTGTCGCATTATTTGAAAAGTCCTCAGGAATTTTAATCAATACATAATACTTTTGATCCATTAAATCCTGATAGCCCTCTTCTTCATCGACAAAGTGAAAATCCAAATCGGCTTCCTCTTTTAAATTAGCTACGAGTTCATCCCCGAGTTCAAGGTGTTCATCTTCATAGATAACTCCTTCATCGGCATTTACGACTGCGACTGGTAAATCCTCCAAGTAATCATAAGGATCCCAAAATGCCCATAAAAACATACCTGCATAGAGAATGGGGATCGCAATAACGGCAATAATTGCAATCAGTAATTTTGAGTTTTTGAGTATTGACTTTGATTCATTAACAATTAAAGATTTTTCCAAAATAGAGTACCTCCAGTAATAACTAATTGACTAGAATAGGCTTCTAGTCAATTGTTTGTTGAAAATAAGGATTATCTGAATGAATTTCATAATTACCAAAATCAGCAACATCGATACAGTATGTAGTTAAGAACGGTTCAACGAAACTATATGTTGTATCGATGTTGCACTAAACTGGTATTATAAAATTCATTAACCTAGATTGATAATCCTTGTAGTAAATATAGATCAAATATTTTAGCAATGTCTTCCTTGCCTAGTGGCTCGTGATTTCTCTCCCAGTCAAAAATAAGCGCTATATAAAGCTTCATCAGAATAAAGGCGGTTAATTCGGGATCACAATCCTGAATTTGCTTATTATCAATAGCAATACGAACTTTATCACTAATAAAAGAGAGGATTTCATTTTCTACCTGACCCATCACATCTTGAACGATAGGGGTCCCAATGTCCCGGTCTTCCTGAAATAGTTTAATGGTTAGTTGATGTTTCAATCGAAACTCAAGCATTCCATATAAGGCCTGATGGACATTATTCTTAAATGGTAGTGATGGATCGATTGCTTCTGTGGCAACTTGCCTCATGTTCGTGATCAGATCCGTAATGATAACATCGAATAGCTCTTCTTTATTTTTGAAAAAAGTATAGATGGTCCCTTTGCCTACATTCCCTAATTTTGCAACTTGATCCATCGTGGTTGCTTTATATCCATACAACGAAAAGGATTTTGTTGCCGCATCAATTATTTGTTGTCTACGATCAATAGCCAAAGACTTCCCTCCCCTTTGTGACCAAATGAACAATATGGTCAATTTGCATGTTATTAATATAACACACCTATATAATAATACAAGTGAATGAATTTCATAATTACCGTAACCAGCTATGTTCCTTCGATATGTAGCTAAAAATAGGCTCCCTCAACATGCCTATTTTTAAGAAAAGGATTGTCAAATCAGCAGTAAACTGATATATTACCATTAAACCGAGTATCCATATATGAATAATAGGAGGATGGTGTTAGATGTCTGATGAATTTACCGAGTTATTTGATCGATGGTCAGCTGTATATGATCAAACAGTTGCAGGTGGAGATGTAGAATATAAGGATGTATTTGCGTCCTATGATGATATTTTAGCGAGTATTGCGACACGTTCGCATGGTCAAGTATTGGAGTTTGGAGTTGGTACAGGAAACTTAACGAAAAAGCTGGTGGAATCTGGTCTTCATGTTGTTGGGGTAGAGCCGTCTCATAAAATGAGAGAAATAGCCAAACGGAAACTCGCTACAGTGAAAATTATCGAAGGGGACTTTCTACATTATCCCGATAAAAAAGTAGATACAATTGTTAGCAGTTACGCCTTTCACCATTTAACGGATGAAAAAAAAGAGCAAGCTATTGAGCGTTATGTTTCGATACTCCATGAAGGCGGGAAAATTGTCTTTGGTGATACGGTGTTTACAGATAAACAAGCACATGAACAAGCAATTCTCGATGCAAAGGGAAAAGGTTTTGATCGATTAGCGAAAGATTTAGCTACCGAATACTACCCATCATTGGCTACTTTAGATCACATCTTTACGAAACATCATTTCTCCGTTGCTTTTGAACGGATGAATGATTTTGTCTGGATCATGGAAGCAAAAAAACAAGGAGGCGTTTTATCATGACAAATCAAAATAAAAAAATGAACGTAGAAAGTTTTAATCTGGATCATACGAAGGTGAAGGCACCTTATGTACGATTAGCCGGTAAAAATAAGGGAGCGAATGGTGACGAAATATATAAATATGATCTTCGCTTCCTACAACCGAATAAGGAACATATGGATATGCCGTCCTTGCATTCATTGGAACATCTAATGGCAGAATTAATTCGCAATCATTCTGATAAAGTAATTGATGTTGGCCCGATGGGATGTCAGACTGGTTATTATTTATCAGTCATTAATCATGATGATTTTGATGCTATTTTACAACTTGTTGAAAAGACATTAATAGATGTTTTAGCAGCAAAAGAAGTACCAGCATGCAATGTTGTGCAATGTGGTTGGGCGGAGAGTCATAGTCTAGAGGGGGCACAAACATTGGCGAGAAATATGCTCGCTAAAAAAGAAGAGTGGACGGAAGTTTTCGCTTAAGTCATTGTGAGGTGCGGGATGAGAATGATAAATAATTTAGTCGGATTAGTCGGTGGAACACCACTATATGAAATAACATCTTATCCCTTGCGAGAAGGGATAAGGTTATTTGCTAAATTAGAGTTTATGAATGTAGGAGGAAGTATTAAAGATCGCCTTGGTTTTTACTTACTCCAACAAGCATTTGAAAATAAAAAGATAAATAAAGGCGACACGATTATTGAGGCAACAGCTGGGAATACGGGAATTGGATTAGCACTTGCAGCTATTCACTATCAACTTGAGGTCATTTTTGTGACACCAAAAAAATTTAGTATTGAAAAGCAAACATTAATGAAGGCACTTGGTGCAAAGGTGATCAACACACCAACAGAGCTTGGAATGAAGGAAGCTATTAAGGTAGCGGAAGAAATGGAGCAGCGTATCCCACATTCATATATTCCAAATCAATTTGCTAATGATTGGAATCCTGATACGTATTACCATACATTGGGTCCTGAAGTCTGGAATGATGTCGATGGGCAGATCGATATATTCGTAGCAGGTGCAGGGTCAGGGGGCACATTTACCGGTACGGCTCGTTATTTGAAAGAGCAGAATCCGCTCATAAAAACAATGATTGTTGAACCTGAAGGCTCGATTTTAAGTGGTGGCAAGCAAAAGCCACATAAAACAGAAGGAATCGGGATGGAGTTTTTACCAGACTTTATTGATGAGCATTTATTTGATGAAATTTATACGATCCCAGATGAGCAAGCATTTCTTCGTTTGAAAGAGGTTGCCAAACAAGAAGGATTACTCGTAGGAAGCTCTTCAGGTGCCGCCTTAGAAGCATCCTTACAGGTAGCACATAAAGCGAAGGCGGGCACGAATATTGTGACGGTTTTTCCAGACAGCAGTGAACGCTATCTAAGTACGGGCATTTATGATAATTAATGAGATGGAAAGAAGAAGGCCCGCTGATCGATGCTTCACTTCATTTATCTGAATACCGATTACGTTAAAAGGGAGTGTTGAATCGATGAGAAGGAAAACAAGATTAATTCATGGGGGAGAAACAAATGATCCAAGCACAGGCGCATTATCTCCCCCTATTCATCAAGCGAGCACATTTAAACAAAATGGTGTTGGTAACTTTATGTATGAATATTCACGAACAGGAAATCCAACACGGGCAGCACTAGAATCATTAATTGCTGATATGGAAAGAGGAAGTCAGGGTTTCGCATTTGCTTCTGGCATGGCGGCTATTACAGCAGTGATGGACTTATTTACTGCTGGAGATCATATCATTATTACCGATGATGTTTATGGTGGAACCTATCGATTCATGACACAAGTACTTGAAAAACGGAAAATATCAGTTACCTTTGTTGATACAAGTATCGTAGAACAGGTAAATCAAGCTATTCGAGTGGAAACAAAGGCTGTTTTTATAGAAACTCCGACAAATCCATTGTTAAAAGTAACTGATTTAAAAAAGGTCGCAGCCTTATCAAGGGAACATGATCTTCTTCTGATTGTTGATAATACATTTAGCACACCATACTGGCAGACACCGATTGTCTTAGGGGCGGATATTGTCATTCATAGTGCAACAAAGTATCTAGGAGGGCACAGTGATCTTTTAGCTGGACTCGTTGTCACCGATCATGAAAAACTTGGAGAAGACATTCATTTTATACAAAACGCAACGGGTGGAGTGCTAGCGCCACATGATAGTTGGTTATTAATACGTGGCATTCGAACACTAGGTATAAGGATGGAAGAAATAGAACAAAACACGAAGGAAATTGCTACTTATCTAAATAAACATCCGCAAGTAAGCCATGTATACTATCCGGGTTTGCAAAATCACCCTGATCGCGGAATTCATGAACAACAAGCAGCTGGATACGGTGGAATGATTTCTTTCACGGTAGAAAGTGAAGAGAAAGCATTGGAGGTACTCCGGAAAGTTGTCTATTTTACATTAGCGGAAAGCCTTGGTGCAGTGGAAAGTCTAATTTCATTACCGGCTCAGATGACTCATGCATCCATCCCAAGAGATCGTAGACTAAGCTTAGGTATAGAGGATGGTCTGATCAGATTATCTGTCGGTCTAGAAGATGTCGATGATCTACTGGAAGATTTAGCACAAGCGTTAACATAAACTCATTTGTTTTCAAGAGAATTAGAGATACACGCATAAAAGCTGATTAAGCAGGAAGATCACTTCTACACTTTATCTTAATCAGTTTTTATGAGGTTTTTTATGTACGATGGGATAGTCGGATCATGAGAAGAAGATATCAAGCTTCACTTGAAGGGATTGCCGAAATGGATATTTGTCTATATAATAAGAGAGAATATAGACTATGAATATGATAAGGGGAGAGATCCATTGCCGATAAATATACCTCATCAGCTACCAGCTCGTGAACTATTAAAAAAGGAAAAGATATTTGTAATGGATGAAGATCGCGCTAAAATGCAAGATATTCGTCCGCTTAATATACTCATTTTAAATTTAATGCCTGAAAAGGAAAAAACAGAATTACAATTATTACGATTACTCGGAAACACACCACTTCAAGTAAATATCACCTTTTTACATACAGCCACACATATATCAAAAAATGTGAGCAAATCGCATTTAGACACATTTTATACAACGTTTGAAGAGATTAAGGATCGCCGTTTTGATGGGATGATTATAACGGGTGCACCGATTGAACATCTAAACTTTGAGCAAGTGAATTATTGGAAAGAACTTGAAGAAGTGATGGAATGGACAAAGGAAAATGTGACATCTGTTCTGCATATTTGTTGGGGAGCACAAGCAGCGCTTTATTATCATTATGGAATTGATAAGTATGAACTACCGAAAAAATGTTCAGGCGTATTTAAACATCGTGTAAGCGATCCAACGATTAAACTTGTGCGTGGATTTGATGAAGAGTATCATGCACCACATTCCCGGTACACATCCGTTCCAATGAATGAAATTGAAGCAGATTCCCGTTTAACTTTATTGTCTACATCGCCTGAAGCGGGTGCTTTTATTATCATGTCTAAGGACGAGAAACATATTATGATTACGGGCCATTTAGAATACGATGCGACAACGCTTGGTGAAGAGTATGAACGCGATTTGAAAAAGGGCCTTCAGATAGACATGCCGGAAAATTACTATCCAGATGATGATCGGAATGAGCAACCATTAAATACGTGGAGATCCCATACTCATTTATTATTTTCTAATTGGTTAAATTATTATGTTTATCAACAAACACCTTTTGAGTGGGTGTAGGGTGAGCCACGTGATGTGAAAGCGGGTGGTTGAAGTGCATGCAAAAAGTTCAACTTTCACAAAAAATAAATCACTTTAGAAATGGAATTGGTGGAAGAGAAAAGTGGATGATCACTTGCTCTTCCGCCTTTTTATTTTGGATTAACGAATTCTCCGTCCTCTAGGTATAAAATCCGATCTGCTAATTGCTTGGCTTCTTCTCGGTTGTGGGTCACTAGAATAGTTGGAATCTGCCATTGTTTATGAATGTGTAGCAATTCCTCATGACACCTTTTTCGTGTATCTTCATCTAATGCGGAAAAGGGCTCATCCAATAATAATAAATCGGGTTCGGTTGCAATCGCTCGCGTAATCGCTACCCGCTGTTTTTCGCCGCCTGAAATTTGATGTGGGAATTGGTCTTTCAGATGTCCAATCTGTAAATCGTTCATGAATTGTTTCGCGAGACTTTCATTTCTCATGCCATAGATAATATTGTTCCAAACTGTCATATGGGGAAATAATGCATAATCTTGAAAGAGATAACCGATATTACGGTCTTGAATAGGAATATATGTCTTTCCAGATTCAAAAAAAGCCCGCTCGTTTAAGATAATGCTCCCATCTTCCGGTTTTGTTATCCCAGCAATACAGTTTAGAATCGTTGTTTTTCCAGAGCCAGAAGGACCAAATAAGACGACAATTTCTTGGTCGACTTTAAATTGAGTATATAATGTAAAATGGGGTAGTTGCTTTTGGATATGGACGGTAAGCATGCTATCTTTCCTTTCAGTAGTTGTTTGAAGCAGTAATGATCCGCACGCAGGACGTGTGAAAACCTCATCATTATTGATGCTGTTTATATTTTTCCTGATTCCTCTTACTCCACCAGTTTAGCCATAAGATCGCACTGAAACCGAGCAGTACAATCACGATAACCCAAAACTTGGCACGATCTAGATCACCTGATTCAACGGCAAAGTAAATGGCTAACGGGATGGTGTCAGTCACATTGGGAATATAACCAGCGAGCATCAATGTAGCACCGAATTCTCCCAAAGCTCGTGCAAATGTTAGAACTAAGCCGGCTAATAAACCTGGCCATGCTAGTGGAAATGAGATGGTCCAAAAGACTCGCCATTTTGAAGCGCCCATTGTGAATGCCGCATTTTCTATGTTTTGATTATATTGTTTAAAAGCCGCTGAAGCACTCTGATACATAAGTGGGAAGGAAACAACGATAGCGGCTAAGATGACTGCATACCAAGTGAAAACAACTTGAAAGTCAAAAAGGTCTGAAAGAATCCCCCCGATAATACCGTTTTTCCCAAATAGATAGAGCAAACCAAACCCAACCACTGTCGGGGGAAGTACAAGTGGCAACATGAAAATGGCCTCGATGATACCTTTCCCTCGAAAAGAATGTCGTGCCATGAGACGAGCAAGAAAGACACCGGTTATAAATACAATGATCGTTGCGATTGTCGCTGTTTTAAAGGATAACCACATTGGAGAGAGGTTCATATTATTCATATTCCATCACCTTTTTAATCCATGTTCTGCAAAGATTTTCTGGGCCTCATCTGTTTCTAGAAATTTAATAAAGGCTTCTGCTTCTTGTTCGTTTTTTGTATCGGTTATCATCGCGGCTGGATATATAATAGGCTCGTGTGTATCCTCTTCAGCAGTTGCTAGAATTTTGATATCCTTTGAGCCCACCACATCACTTTCATAAACGATGCCAATATCCGTATTCTCTGTTTCTACGTATGTAACTACTTGGCGTACATTTTTAGCGAACACGAGCTTATCTTCTAGCTCGTCCCATAAACTGAGATGTTTGAGCACGGTTTTTGCATATTCACCAGCAGGTACACTTTCCGGATTTCCAATCGCAATCTTCTTCACATCCGCAGAGGAGATGTCGGAAAAAGATGGATAATCAAGAGTAGTGTTTATCCCTGTGATGAGGACGAGTTTATTACCGGTGATGTTTGTGCGAGTCTGTCGGTTAATTAAATCTTGATTCTCTAGTGTATTCATCCATTCTTGATTGGCAGATATGAAAACATCAACAGGCGCCCCTTGCTGAATTTGTTGGGCTAAAGTTCCAGATCCTCCAAGATTAAAGGTTAATTCAATAGCATGGTCCTGCTCATAAAGTTTTTGTATATCGTCGAGTGCTTCTGTTAAGCTGATTGCTGCTGAAACTGTTATATGAACGACATCTGTAGTTTCATCATCGTTACAACCAATAAGGAGCAAAGAAATGATACAGCATAGCAGAAAAGCAAAGATCTTCTTCATATTATCTCCACCTATTTCTATATCGTAAGCATAAGTCTTCGTGGATGATACGAATCTATCGTAATCGCATAGATTTTATACGTGATCATCCTTTAATAATAGGGTATGCCTATTCGAAACAATTTGATCAGCCTTCGTTGTTTGCCGTATCAGGTTTTGTTAAGGCGATATGGCCTTCATGATCTAGAATAATCTCTTTGCCATCATCCAATACGATTTCGAGTGGACAGGTTGCGGATTGAAGTGCTGAAAATCTCCACCTTCTAGCAGGCGGAACGAGGACGATGAATGCATCGTCTTGGCCTAAAAAATTTAAGGAATGGGGATCGATTGCAGTCCCGTGGCGGAGCGGAATCCCGAAGTCTTGTAATTGTTCTCCGACCTCTGTAACAAAAGGAGTGGTTATTCCAATCTCACTAATATTGAGAAAAGCTTCTTTTGTTAAACTACCAAAAAGATCCCGCTTCCGGCGTCCGATTAATTCGACACTATTTCCAGCCGGATCTTCGAAATAGATCGCATCTGCATCAAAGGTTGGGTAATAGATTTCATCAATCCCACCTTCTCTGTTCAATGTTAATCGATCTTTGATCCAATGTTTCATGATCGTAAATTGATTTCCTGGTATGTTGATCGCAAAGTGATAGACTGCTGTCTGTTCGGATTGAATAAAGATCAGCGTTGTTTCTCCAACAATAACCGAAAATTGCTGGTCACGGATATCAATGATATCCAATTCCATTACATTCTGATAAAAACGTTGCATCGGTTTGAGTACATTTGTGTACAGTGTGACTTGTTTAAACATGATTTCATCTCCATTCGATTTATTTAGAAATCGACTTCAATAGGTAGTGGTTCTGTGCTCTTGATCGCACTTCTCTTCATTATAGTAATTGAAATGATAACGAATAAATGGGTGCTAATGTCTGATATATTCTTTTGATTTCGTTAACAAGTTGTTCCCCATCTTGTAAAAGCGGATCCATGGTGTCAAATTGCTTCCCAATAAGAAGTTCAGCTTTTTTGACATCTTTAAAACGTTCCAATGTAGCCTGTAAATCGATACCATTCATTGGAGTCGCATCCTTTTTCATATGATCCATAGAAATAACATAGTCCGATGGAATCGTTTCATTTAAATCGTCCAAGTGGCCTAAAAAGAGTTCCGCAATTTCCTTTTTATAAGGTAATTCGTAGATAAAGGCTAGCCACACAAATAGTCGATCATCAAATAAGCCAATTTGAAAATGCGGGTGTTTTTTATAACCCCGTTTATTATGACAATAGGCTGACCATGTATCATTTGGCGCATTTACCGTACGTCTTGCATGTTGTGCAACATGTAAATGCATCTCCGTCTGCAATAATTCGGTTAAATAATGGGTCATATCTTCACCGATCATCTTGAATTTTGGCTGGATTCTTTCACGAATTGCTTCCATTCTGTTTTCGAGACCTTCTATTTTAAATGTATTAAAATCGTGTTGCGTAAATCCATTAAAGGACATGGGAAATCTCACCTTTCATTCTCTTTATTTATATGTCTGACTTGATCAACTATTTCCATCCATTTTATAAAGGGATAGATCATGACGTCTATATATGATTGTATCATCTATTGTGAAATTAAATAACAACAAAGGAGGTTCCGAATAAATTTGGTAGAATAATAGATGGGAAAGAGGGGGAGAGCATCATAAAAAAACTGTGGATTCAGCCCACAGTTTTTCGTATCAGCTTTGGCTAAGGTTTATTGAATTTTCGTTCGCAATCCCTGTTGATCAATCTGTAAAGCATCAACATCATATTCGGGAAGAAGGACTTGCATTTTTTTAGCGATCGTTTCTCCTTCTCCTTTTGGTACAAATGAAATCATTGTAGGACCTGCACCACTGATCACGGTACCATACGCACCTAGTTGTTTAGCTTGCTTTTTGATTCCTTGATAATTGGGAATGAGCTCAGCACGGTAAGGTTCATGGAACAAATCCTTTTCCATCATTTTACCAGCAAGTTCATAATGACCGGTTAGTAATGAAGCAATCATCAAGTTGCATATACTACTAGCACTAGCTGCCTGTTCATTCGTAAATTTAGTGGGCAGTACATTTCGTGCATCATCCGTTTTTAGTTCAATTGTTGGAATACTTAGGACGATATCAAGATCCAAATGCGGTGTTTTTAAATACTCAATGTGCTCAGGATCTGTCTTTGCTGTAATGACAAATCCACCAATTAACGCTGGTGTAACATTGTCTGGATGACCTTCAATCTTCGTTGCTAGTTGTACCTTCTCCTCTATTGTCAAGGCTAACTTGCAGCACTGATTAGCAAGTTCGATCCCCGCAATAACAGCTGAGGCGCTACTACCGAGCCCACGCGCAAGCGGGATATCACTATGAACAACAACTTTATAAGGGGATAATACGTGTTGATAAATGGTGGCAACTTGTAGAGCAACTTTATAAATAAAATGTTCTTCATAGTTTGTAAATGCAGGGAGAAAGGGTGAGCGATGCTCAAACTCCCAGTGTTGCTGCTCCGAAACCTCTAAAGTTAAATAACGATTCATTGCCATTCCTAATGAATCAAAACCGGGACCGATATTAGCCGAACTGGCCGGAACGATGATCGTACATTTGTTCATAGCTTGACCGCGTCTTTAATATAAGAAGTAATGATTGCTTCATTATTCGGTAATGAAACAGGCTGCACATCTTGTTGGTTGATGGCTGTTTCTGGATCCTTTAGTCCGTTACCTGTTAATACAGCGACAACTTTACTTCCGGGTTTGATAGCTCCATCTTTACACTGTTGAATAACTCCGGCAATTGAAGCACATGAACCAGGTTCTGCAAAGATTCCCTCTCGGCGTGCAATAAGCCGGAAAGCTTCTAATATTTCTGTATCTGTCACAGAGGCAATTTTACCATTCGATTCATCACGAGCTGCCGTAGCTAGACTCCAACTGGCAGGATTTCCAATCCGAATAGCCGTTGCCACTGTATCCGGATCATCAATAATCTTATCTTGAACGATTGCTGCTGAGCCTTCAGCTTCGAATCCAAATATTTTTGGCAAGCCTGTTTGTTCACTTTCATTATATTCGTTGAACCCTTTCCAATATGCGCTAATATTGCCCGCGTTACCAACCGGGATCGCTAAGATATCGGGGGCCTGTCCACCTAATTGGTCACAGATTTCAAATGCCGCTGTTTTCTGACCTTCAAGTCGGTAGGGATTGACTGAGTTTACTAAGGTGATAGGAGAGTTTTCGCTAATGTTTTTAACGGCCTGTAAAGCATCATCAAAATTTCCGTCGATTTCAACGATATCTGCACCATACATTGTCGCTTGAGCAAGCTTACCAAGAGCAACTTTTCCTTTTGGAATAACAATAATTGCTTTAAGCCCTGCTTTTGCTGCATATGCGGCGGCAGAAGCAGAAGTATTGCCAGTGGATGCACAAATAACGACCTTGCTACCTTCCTCAGCAGCTTTCGCAACGGCCATGACCATACCACGATCCTTAAATGACCCGGTTGGGTTTGCCCCTTCAATTTTCCCATATAATTTGATACCTAATTCCTGCGAAAGGTGTGGGAAGTAGATAAGTGGTGTATTTCCCTCTTGAAGAGTGAGGGAGGGTGTTTTCTCTGTGATCGGTAATAAATCTTCATAATGTTTTAACAAACCCGGCCAATTCATAACTTATGCATCTCCTTCAACGCGAAAGTGACTTTTGATTACTGCAACTACATCTAAATTACTTAATTTATTTAACGCGTCCTCAAACATTGATGATGATGTTTGATGTGTTACAAGAACGATTTCAGCAAGTTCATCTTTACTACTTGGTGTTTGTAAGATACGTTCGAAGCTAATCTCCATTTGATTAAATAACTCCGAGATAACCGCGAAAGCACCGACCTCATCTTTAACATGCAAGCGGATATAGTACTGGCTAAATCGCTGATCTGCTGGTGTGATTTGCTTTTTAAACCGGGGCTTAATAAATTTCTTCCCGTTTACACCTAATCTCATGTTTTTAATAACGGCAACAACATCTGCCATAACTGCTGTTGCAGTTGGTAGACTACCAGCACCTGGTCCATAAAACATGGTCTCACCAACAGCTTCCCCATTAATATAGACCGCATTGTATTCGTTTTTAACGCTAGCCAGTGGATGTTGATTAGACAGAAGTGTAGGTTGAACATTCACTTCAATATTATCATTGTGGCGATTGGCAAAGCCAATTAACTTCATCGCATAGCCAAGTTGTTTCCCATACTGCAAATCGGCTTGTTCAACATTGGAAATCCCACTTACATCCACATCATCTAATTCAACATCCGTTAAAAAGGCAAGACGTGCTAAAATAACCATTTTTCGAGCGGCATCAAGTCCTTCAACATCTGCTGTAGGATCAGACTCTGCAAAACCCAGATCTTTAGCTTCTTGTAAAGCATCTTCATAAGAAGCACCTTCACTATCCATCTTTGTTAAAATATAATTTGTCGTTCCATTAACAATTCCCATTACTTGTTGGATTCGATCGGAGACAAAGCCATCTGTTAAGCCACGTAATAATGGGATGCCGCCTCCAACACTTGCTTCATAAAATAGATCACAGCCATTTTCATTTGCTGCAGCTTCTAACTCTGGTCCGTGTAAAGCGATTAAATCTTTATTCGCCGTAATGATGTGCTGTTTGGAAGCAAAAGCCTTCAGAATATACTTACGTGCTTCTTCAACTCCCCCCATTACTTCGACGATGACATCAATGTCTGGATTACCGAGAACATCAGCCGGATCTGTTGTGAGAATTGAATCATCAATGTCAACTGTGCGAGCCTTCTCCAAATCGCGGACAAGCACACTCTTCACATCGACACCACATCCAAGCTGGTGAACGAGGTCCTCTTGGTAATCTTCAATTAATTTAATGACACCTGAACCCACTACACCTAATCCTAGTAAGCCAATTGATACATTATTCTCCAATTTTACACCTCATTTTATATAGACACAACTACATGTGTGTTCTTCTAATAGACATTATAAACTTGAATACTGAATGATACAATCGTTTAACATCCAATTTTCTGAATCTTAAGCGTGATCAGATTAAATACAACATATATTTTAGATGCCATTAAGTAAAATAATTTCATAATTACCATAACTAGCTATGTCACTTCATTATGTAGCTAAAAATGGGATTTATGAAATTCATTAAAGTATAGCATGATATCTGAATCTTCTCTACTTTGGATTAAAATTGGCGCCTTACATCTGTCTTTAACAAGCACTCCCTTTCTGAGTGAACAGTGGGGGATGAGTGATGATTAAGCTTTCGTCATGAATTGATCGAAACGTAATCGCTTATGGATAGCATACATGACTGGTATTCCAATAGCCATAATCACAAATTCACTAATAAAGGTAGTTAGCCAAATGAATAGAAACGATAAATCTACTTGAAGTAAATTTTTGACCATAAATGAAATGATGAACATGTTAAATGAAAAGACAAGTGTATTGATTCCCATAAGAATCCAAATGTTTTTAATAAACTTACCAAAGCCAATTGTGATTAATAAGGAGAGAGCCGAATGCGCTACTCCAAAAGAAATATCATAGACAGCCATTGGTGAAAAGAATAGGTTTGATAAGAACACACCTAAAATAATACCCCAAAAGTAATTTTTATTAAAAACAACGAGATGATTAAACATCTCTGGAACTCGGAATTGGATATGCGTAAATCCAAAAGGTTGGATTAATGCAGTCGCTACTACATACAGCGCTGCTAACACACCGTTTGTTGCGAGAGATCTATTTAACCTCATACTAAATACGCCCCTTAGTTTTTTAATCGTGGGATGGTCTCGAACCACGTTGTATAAACCCTTGGATCATGGCTTTACCAAGTATTCATTATACACAATCTATCGAAAATATGTGGAAAAAGTCAATTTCTATTTTAAGAATCTGAAGGGGACTCTTACACGTCTTCAGATGGCTACACTTTTTTTTATCTGTTACTTATAAATATTAAAAATATGAGAAGTATATAGGTTCAGTTTTTTAAAGAAATATTAAGTATAGATGAATCGTTCAGTCGGTCTATTATTTCCAATACACGTAAGCAAGTTAAATTATTACAGCAATTGATTTCATTAAGATTTGAAATATAAAATTTACTTGCAACCCTCCCACCATCCGCAATCATTTTTGTTAGTAAAGCTGATGATACGACTACATATCTAAGTGCTAACATTCCATCTTTCTTACTAGCCTTGATTATAAAAAGACGACAAAATACATAACTTCACAAGTTGGACTTGGATTCGTCATCGCATTGTCAAGGTTATATCAATATATGTGAGAAAAGTCACATTAACATTTCTGGGGTCATTATATAATTTTGATATATACGAACCATCACTTTTTTTAGGGGGGATTGCATTGAAGTGGAATAGCATTATATTTATTATCGGATTTATTATTGCCTTTGCAGGTGGTTATTTATTCTTTACAGCAGGTAATTCGGAGGACAATGCGAGTATAACAATAGTAGAAGATGAATCTGACCCAAGCGAGCAAGAGGAATTAGAAGAAAAGGAAGAAAAAAAAACAGAAGAGGAAGATCAGGTAATCATTCCAGAGGATGCTGAGGTTCTGAGTAGAAATGGTTGTTTATCTTGTCACGCTGTCGAGGCACTTGAAGTAGAAGGGGGAAACATCGGACCTGACTTAACAATTGCTTATTCCGGAGTTGAAGGAAAACACGGAAAGGACTTAGATTCATTTTTACAAATACCTACGTCAGCAGTTATGGCTACCGTAATTGATGATCACCCCTTAGATGATGAAGAAAGAGAACAAATCGTTGAATTATTGAAGAAAGCTTCGGAAGAAGTAGAGGAAGAATAATGGTAGCGATAAATATGAGGGGGTAGGTTTAATTGAAAGCAAATCGAATCACATTTTCCATTATAGGTATCTTGGCGGGTTTGTTAGTAGCGGTTATCTTTTTTGCTGACTTTGGTGAAGATGAACAATCAGCATCTGACAATAAAAGTAAAGCGGAGAAAGTATATGTGCCATATGGTGAACATGATGATTATTACATGTTAGCTTCTGGAGGACACTCAGGTCAGTTATATGTCTATGGTGTTCCATCAATGCGAAAAATACGTACTGTACCTATTTTTACACCAGATCCGGCAACAGGCTATGGATTTGAAAAGGAATCAAAGGAAATGTTGGGCGAATACACATGGGGAGACTTTCATCACCCAGCTATATCGGAGACAGAAGGAGAATATGATGGTGAATTCTTATTTGCCAATGATGTAGGGAATAACCGTGTAGCTGCTGTCGATTTAGAGACATTCACAACTACAGATATTATGGAATTGGGACCAAATATGGGAGGACCACATGCCGGTGTTTTTGTTACTGAGAATACAGAATATATCGCATTGCCAACAAGATTTGCTCGACCAATTGGTGGAGAATATGCATCATTAGATGATTATGAAGAAGAATATCGCGGAGTTGTTTCAATGACAACATTCGATCGAGAGAAACAGGAATTCGATATTGCCTATCAAATTTCGCTCCCGCCATGGTCGTATGATTTATCGGACGCGGGTAAAAAAATGTCAGGTGATTGGCTTGTTATGACAACATATAATACGGAGTTTGCAACAACAAACTTAGAAATAAACGCTTCCCAGAATGACCGTGATTATATCGTAATGATTAATTGGAAGCAACTAGAAGAGGATGTTGCAAACGGGGATTATGAGGAAGTGGATGGAATGAAAATGGTCGATCCAAGAGAGCACAAAGGATCAATTTATGCTGTTCCTGTTGCTAAGTCACCACACGGTGTAGATGTGACACCAGATGGTACACGTTTTATAGCAGCGGGGAAACTGGCCCCTATGATGACGGTGTTTTCATTTGAAAAGGCGTTTGAAGCTATTGAAAATGAAGCGTTTATCGATGAGGAGCATGGAATCCCTATCCTCCCTTACGATGAGGTTATGGAAAGGGAAGTTGATCCACCGGGTGCTCTAGGACCACTTCATACTCAATTTGATGACCGAGGCAATGCCTACAATACAATGTTTATTTCCTCAGAAGTAGTGAAGTGGAATGTTGATTCAGGTGAAGTGATTGATCGTACACCATCTTATTTTGCACCAGGACACGCTTCTGCAGCAGAGGGTGATACTGTTAGTCCACATGGAAATTGGCTCGTATCGTTAAATAAAATGGCTAAAGAAAATTTTTTATCAGTCGGTCCGTCACATCCAGAATCAATGGATTTGATTGATATTTCGGGAGAGGAAATGGAGCATATTATGGCTGTCCCGGTTGATCCAGAGCCACACTATGCCCAAATTATCCATAAAGATAAATTGGACCCCATTCGACTTTATGAAAAAGAAGAAGAACGAGAAAATGCTGTATGGGAGCAAGAGGATGCTCGGATTGAACGGGATGGGGACGAAGTTCATGTATATGGAGTAGCATTTCGGTCTCGATTCATCTTTGATGCAGATTCTAAACGACCAGATGTAGTTGAAGTCAATCAAGGTGACAAAGTTTTCTTTCATTTAACAAATATTGACCTTGATCAAGATGCTACACATGGTTTCGGTATAAATGATTATGACTTGAACTTTGAAGTACAACCGGGACAAACAGGAACTCTTGAATTCGTTGCAGAAAAAGAAGGAACATATCCGATTTATTGTACGAACTTCTGTTCCGCATTACACCAGGAGATGGGAGGTTATTTACTAGTCAAACCTAATTAGCTTCATTTTTTATAAAGTAATCTTAAGACAGATAAATAGGTGGAAATTATGAAGGGGGATCCCGTCATAATTTCCCATCTAATAGTAGGAGATGATCCATGATGACGAAAAGGAAGAAACAGATGGGGAAAAAACTTTCTGTGGTATCAATGGGCTACCTAATAGGTGCAGCGATTATCCTTGTTATCTCCACACAATTACCATGGTGGGCAATGGACTTCTTTGCCCCACAATATCCCGAAGGTTTAGATATTATTGTGTATCCCGATAAGATAGAAGGCGATATCGATATTATTAATAATCTAAATCATTATATTGGTATGAAGGAATTTAGCACAGAGGCATTTCCCGAGCTTTCCTATTTACCCTTTATCGTGTATGTATTTGTTGCATTAACGCTTATTGTCGCATTGTTAAGAAAGAAGATATACCTCTACATACTGACAGCCGCTTTTGCAGTGGCTGGTATATTGGGGCTTGTAGACATGCATTTTTGGTTGAAAAAGTATGGCACAGAACTTGACCCAAAAGCTGCGATGGAATTAGAGCCCTTTGTCCCACCGGTCATAGGGGAAAATGTAATAGCAAATTTTACAACGTACAGTAAGTTTGCTGCGGGTGGTTATTTGTTGGGTTTAGTATTTCTAATATTCATATTTGTTTTATGGAAGGACCGAGTTAAATGAGGCAAATCACAATTGTCTTATTAACAATGATTATGACATTAGGTATTGTACCTACATCCTATGCAGAAAAAAACACACTTCAGGAATTGATCGACCAAGTGCCTAAAGGTGGGGAAATTAAACTTGAAGCAGAGACCTATGAGGGGAATATCGTTATTAAAAAACCCCTTAAGATTATAGGACAGAAGGGAACAATGATTAAAGGAGACGGTACAGATAATGTTATTGAAATCGATAGTCACGATGTAACACTAGATGGGTTAGAAATTACAGGAAGTGGAATGAGCCGGGATTCTGAGCAAGAACATTCAGGTGTTCGAGTCATGGGAAACAACGTTGTACTAAAAAACCTAACGATTAACAAGAGTTTTCATGGTGTTCTCTTGAATCGGATCGATAATACGGTTATGAAGAACCTGACTATAACTGGTGAAGATTCAGGAAGTTTATCAGAACAAGGAAACGGTATTCATATTTTACGGTCAAATCATAGTACCATTGAAGATAGTTATATCCATGATTTTCGTGATGGTGTATATATAGAATACTCGGATAATAATGAGATTAATAATAATACAATGACGCAAACAAGATATGGACTTCATTACATGTACTCCGACTATAATACATTCAAGGATAATAAATTTATTCGGAATATTGGGGGAGCGGCAATTATGCATTCGGATTATATAATGCTGGAAAATAATGAGTTCTCCTTTAATCAAGGTTCACGATCTTTTGGCTTACTCATTCAAACGAGTCGTGAAATACATGTACTAAATAATGAGTTTCATCTCAATCAAAGAGGTTTATTATTAGAACATGCTACAGGTAATGAAATTGAAGGAAATGAATTTTTCCATAATCAAATCGGGATCGAACTATGGACGTCAGCAATTGGAAATGTCTTTTCCGAAAATAAATTTATTAAAAATACGAATCATGTATTAACGGTAGGTGGCGAATCTAATAATCAATGGTCGGCTATGTCTGGTAAAGGGAATTATTGGAATGAACCCATGATCGACCTAGATGAGGATGGCACCGGAGATTTTGCGTTCGAGTACACATCTTCCCTTGGTGAGCTAATAGAAAGAAGTGAATTAGCTTATTTATTTTTAGAAAGTCCAGCTATCAATATTTACGAAAAAACAAATGAAATATTAGGTAATCAGTCGGTTATGGCCCTGGATGAATATCCAATGATAGAGTCAGAAAAAAACATGTTCTATTTTAAAGTTATCGGCATTGGGATCATGATATTTGGAATTATCTATTGGTATATCAATCACAGGAAAAGGCGAAATAAAAAAGACAATACAATATAACACATTCTAGTAATGAGCTTCAGAGAGGAGCTAAAAGTTATGCCTTATATTTGGAAGGAATGGTTAGAACAAGTGCGGGGGAAGGGGTTATGGCTTGGTTTGGCAATGGTGATGGTAGCTTCATTATTTTTAATTGCCGAAGCGAGAAGTTTTCCAGCAGACGTAGGCTTTGAAGCCCTGCTTCTGTCCTTATTTGATATGAACATATATCTATTACCATTATTCACGATGTTTATAGCCTCCTTTTCAATCTTTCAAGAAAAAGAATTAAAGACGGATATGATTCTATTAACAAAAAGGGAATCAATCGTAAGTTTTTTATTTAAGAAATCAATAGCGATTCAATTCTCTATGTTAGCCACATTTATTGGTGTCTATTCTATCTTATCATTTTTTATGATTGGATTTTTATCTTTCCATCTAACTAGTTTTATTCATTTTCTAATCGTTATTATTGTATTTATCGCGATCTTTAATCAATTAGGTATCTTTCTTGGAAGTATCAGTCAAACAAAAATGCAGCTAATTGGAGTTAATATTCTAATTTGGTTTTTAGTCGTCTTTTTTATCGATATCGTATTTATCCAAATGTTATCGGTGGTGACTTTTGACAATTTACGATTCTTTTCTTGGCTTTATTTTCTAAACCCTATGCACACCTTGCGATTTTATTTGGAAGTTGAACTAGGGATGTTCTCTATGTCCCATATGTCTCGATTAATGGAGAACTTTGTGTTTATGAATCCGAGGATTTTTTTACTTATTAATGTGTTCATCTGGCCAATTATTTTTTTTGGACTTTCAGTATTGTTTAGAAAGAGAGGTGGGGGTCGTGATTGAAGTTAAAAACGTCACCCAATCATTTCAAAAGAGGATAATTCTTGAACAAGTCAATTTACACGTAGAAAAAAACGAGCGCATTGCATTAGTTGGACGAAATGGTGCAGGTAAGTCTACATTAATCCATACGGTACTTGGAATATTGCCGTTAAAAAAGGGGACAATTACGCTTGCTGGTCACTCAATTAAGGATCAAGAATGGAAAAAGAATGTAGCATATTTACCAGAAAAATTTCACTTATATCCTCATTTAACGGGTTTAGAAAACATTCTTTTCTTTGCTGCATTAGATCACAAAAGGGTCGATGAACAGGAAGTGGAATCAAAACTCAGGATGGTTTCGCTTTGGGATGACAGGAATCAACAAATATCCAGTTACTCCAAGGGAATGTTGCAAAGATTGGGACTTGCAGTAATGCTTTATTATGATTCTGATATTATCTTTCTTGATGAACCAACGAGTGGGCTTGATCCAATAGGGAGGACAGAGATTTTGCAGATCATTCATGAGTTAACGAATAAGACGATTGTTATGGCCTCACACCATCTAGAAGAAGTTAAACAAGTTTGTACACATGTAGCTTTTTTAGACGGGAGAAAACTTACCAAATATACAGTTGAAGAGTTTCTATCTGTTTTTGAAGGGGGAGAGTGGGCATGAAAAGTAAAAGAAGTGTAATCGCTATACTATTAATGAGCTTTTTATTTGTAGCTTGTAGTCCGGTTAAGGTAGATCTTTCTTTGGAAAAGGCGCCACGCTATAAGGATGGAGAATCGTACCCAATGGTTATTAAAGCGATGGAGGGTAAGGAAGGTGTCACAGGTCTTCATATAATGGCCACGCTAGAGATGGCTAAAATGGATCACGGTGTCATCGAAATTAACTTTACTGATAATGGAGATGGGACATATAGTGGCGAAGTCGAATTGCCAATGGAGGGTGAATGGATAGGTGACTTCCGTATAGATGAAAATGGAGAAATTTATGAAACAACAATTCAATTCGACGTGAAAGGTGGTTGATGTCCATGCACACAAAAAAATGGGTTGTAATTATAATTTCAATCATATTAATGGCTACGATTTCTGCTTGTAAAACAGAAAAAGAGAAAGATTCTATTGAATCGAATGAAGAGGAAGAACCTTCAGTAACTGAAGATGATGATAAATCAGAAGTTGTGACCATTGAAGATAAGATTTTTTTATATGAAGATTTGGAATTTTATAAGTTAATGAATCAAATCCAAGTTGACATTAATCTGGAGGAAGAGCGATCTACAATTGATGAAGAGAATATTGAAGAACGGGCGGAATTCTGGAATGAGCAATTGGAATACTATGAAAACGTAAATGTTAACTTACAAAGTTTAATAGAGACATATGCCATGTCATTACTCGCAGAGGAAAAAAACTTTTTTGTACCAGATGAGAAAATCGAAACAGAAGTGGATAAGCTTTTAAAACAAATTGAGAATAACGAATCCATAAGAAGGCGGATAGATGACTATGGAGAGAAACGATATAATCGAAACATTCGGGAATATGTCCGGCAAACAAAATTGCGTGACCGTATTATTTCAGAGTTGGAAGCCGATATAATAGAGGAAAACGGGGATCTAGAGGAAAACGAAATTAGTTATCTAGTGGAAACAGAATTTGAAGATCTGTATGCAGCTCAATTATCAACACTGGATATGAATATTCATATCCAGTAACTTTTTTAGAACAGCCCTATTTGTCTGCGCAATAGATATCCGATCAATCTAAAGATCATAGCAATGAGTCACAGGCCATTATGCTCATTTATTATGTGAAATGAATAGAATGGCCTATATTAAATGTTACATGAATTGTAATATGATAGTAATATCGCTATAATAAAAAAATGCACTTATAAGAAATGCTGATGACATATCATATCATATCATTATATTAATCTATGAAGATATGTAACATCAAGAAAAAGGAGATGGATGTTTAATGAGAAAGGTTTGGTTGTTTGTAGGGATTGCTTTAATGGTCATTGTATCCGCATGTAGT
>DATGSG010000019.1:0-20526 GCA_035302925.1 Virgibacillus sp.
CGTGGTTTTTTAAAGAGTATTGGAAAAGGTATACATTGGCAATTATTGCATTAATCATAGCAAGTGCAATTGGTTTAATACCACCCAAGCTTGTTGGATATATCATTGATGAAATACGTTTTGATCGATTAACAATGAATATAGTAGCACTCGTTGTCAGTGGTTACTTATTTTTAACATGGATACATTATGCAATTTCCTATTTATGGGATTATACGCTGTTTAGTGGTGCAGTTATGTTAGAAAAAAGTATCCGAAGTCGGCTAATCAGAAAGTTTCTGAATATGACGCCAACATTCTTTGAACGTTATCGAACAGGAGATTTAATGGCCCGTTCTACAAATGATTTGAAAGCGATCTCACTAACGGCTGGCTTTGGTATTCTAACGTTAGTTGATTCAACTACCTTTATGCTGATGATCGTAGCGATGATGGGTTTTACAATTAGCTGGAAATTGACACTCGCTGCATTAATCCCATTGCCGTTTATGGCTGTTTTAATGAATTATTATGGGGCTGCTATTCATATACGTTTTTCTCAAGCACAAGCAGCGTTCAGTGAACTGAATAATACGGTGCTTGAGTCAGTTCTTGGAGTTCGTGTGATTCGAGCATTTGTACAAGAAGAACAAGATAAAAAACACTTCGAAGCGATGACAAATTTGGTGTATGATAAAAATATGGAAGTCGTTAAGATCGATGCATTGTTTGAACCAACAATGAAAATACTTGTTGGTTTGTCTTATACGATAGGATTAGGATATGGCGCTATTCTTGTTTTTGAGAACAAGATAACGCTCGGTGATTTAGTTACTTTTAATGTGTACCTCGGTATGTTGATCTGGCCTATGTTCGCAATTGGAGAATTAATTAACCTGTTGCAACGGGGCAATGCGTCAATTGACCGAGTCTATGAAGTGCTGGAATACAAGGAAAGATCCGCTGACAACTCCCAAATAGTAGAAGTATCAACGGTTTCGTCCATTGATTTTAAGGATGTAACATTTCGCTATCCATCCGCAACAACAAATCAATTGGATCATTTTTCGCTCCATATAAAAAAGGGACAGACGATTGGTATTGTAGGGAAAACCGGTGGAGGAAAAACGACGTTATTTAAACTACTGTTAAGAGAGTATCCAAAGATGTTTGGGGAGATTCAGATTTCCAATGTGCCGATCGATCAGATTGGGCTTGAGCAGATGAGGACATGGATTGGCTATGTCCCACAGGATCAGTTTCTATTTTCGAAATCGATTCGTGAAAATATTCAATTCGGGAAAGAAGCAGCAACAGATAAAGACATATATCGAGTGTTGGACCTAGCCTGTTTTCTCGATGATATAAAACAATTGCCACAAGGACTAGACACGCAAGTTGGTGAAAGTGGTGTGACCTTATCAGGCGGACAAAAACAACGTGTGGCTCTAGCAAGAGCTTTTATTAAGGAGCCAGAAATATTGATTTTAGATGACTCCCTGTCTGCTGTTGATGGAAAAACAGAAACGGAAATTATTGAACAATTAAGAAAAGAACGTTCAAATAAAACAACGTTTATTGCTGCACATCGACTATCTGCTGTAAAACATGCGGATCACATTGTTGTAGTTGAAGAGGGAGTCATTGTTGAGGAAGGTACCCACGAACAATTGCTTCAATTAGAGGGTTGGTATTATGAGCAAGATGTACACCAACAATTGAAGGATCGAGAGGTGTTTGATGAATGAAAACCTCTACTGAAAAGGCATTATTAGCGTATGCATGGGAATTTAAACGCGGGATATTGTTCGGCATCTTTTGTCTTATGATCGCTGTCACATTTGAGTTAGCCGGTCCACTTATCGCTAAGCGAGTGATTGATGATCATATCCTTGGTGTAGAAGGGACTTGGCAGGAAGTCCTATCGAAAGATCAAATGACTGCGACCTATCAAAATAAACAATATAAAAGGGTTGATCGGTTGCATGGGAACGAGCAAACGGTTGGAAACCCAGTCACGATTTTACAAGTCGGGACATCTTATTATTTTGTTGATGAAGAGATTACTCTGTTTGGTGAGCGGTCGGTTGATGAAAATCAACTCCTGATAATCGAGCAAATGGGTAAGGAACACGTTTATCCGAGTACGAAATTATCACGATCAGACACCTATCCATTTTTTAAACCAGAACAAAAACCCATTATACTCTTATTGGGATTGTATATGGCTTTATTACTTGTTGCTGGTGTTTTTCAGTTTTCACAAACATATGTACTGCAAAAAACCTCGAATCAAATCGTTCGAAAAATACGGAATGATGTATTCTTACATGCACAGAAGATGCCTATGCAATATTATGTTGATCAACCGGCTGGGAGTATTGTATCGAGAATTACAAATGACACCGAGGCGATTAGGGATTTATATGAACGTGTTTTATCGATTATCATAACGAGCGTTATTTATATGGGTGGGATTTTTATCGCCCTGTTCATGTTGGATACTCGGTTAGCATTGATTTGTTTATTACTGATCCCTTTACTGTTTGGTTGGATGAAGTTATACAAACATTTCGGCATGAAGTATAATCAGATGATTCGTTCAACATTGAGTAAAATGAATGGCAGTATTAATGAATCGATTCAAGGGATGCGTATTATCCAAGCATTTAGTCGTGAGAAAGAGACAGAAAATGAATTTGAAGAATTGAATGAGCATCACTTTATTTATCAACGAAAATTAGTGAAATTAAGTGCTTTAACATCGTATAATCTTGTGGCTGTGCTCCGAAACTTAGCCTTTGTTGGATTTATTTGGTACTTTGGGTCCTTTTCATTAGAACCAGGTAGTATCATTTCGATTGGAATGTTGTATGCTATTGTCGATTACTTAACGAGACTCTTTGAACCCGTTACAGATATTGTGAATCAGCTACCGCTTATTGAACAAGCAAGGGTGGCGGGTAATAGAGTTTTCAAATTAATGAATCATGAGGGGGAAGAGGTAGACAATAATAAAATCGATCCATATCTGGGAGAAGTGTCTTTTAAAGATGTTTCCTTTGCTTATGATGGTGAAAATGACGTACTAAAGGACATCTCCTTTCAGATAAAGTCAGGATCAACAGTGGCATTTGTAGGGCATACAGGTTCAGGAAAAAGCACGATTATGAATTTATTATTTCGTTTTTATGATCCACAAAAAGGGTCAATTAAGATTGATGGATATTCAACAGAAAAATGGTCTCGACAACAAGTAAGAAGTCATATGGGAATCGTTCTGCAAGACCCTTTTCTATTTACGGGGACAATCATTTCGAATGTAACGATGAATGATCCAAGCATCACGGAAAAGATGGCTATCAAAGCATTGAAATCCGTTGGAGCTGATCGTTTTATTCAGAAGTTATCAGATGGCTATCAAACGAAAGTGTCAGAAGGTGGTCATACATTTTCATTAGGAGAGAGGCAACTCGTATCCTTTGCCCGTGCTTTAGCATTTGATCCCGCGATACTTATATTAGATGAAGCAACGGCGAATATTGATACAGAAACGGAAAATAGGATTCAACACGCATTAGAGATTATTCAAAAGGATCGAACAACAATGATCATTGCACATCGTTTATCAACAATTCAAGGGGCAGATCATATTTTTGTACTTGAACATGGTATGATAAAAGAACAAGGCAGTCATGAAGAGTTAATTAATTTGGCAGGGATATATGATCAGATGTATGATTTGCAACTGGGGCAGAGCACTTCAATGAACGGGGAATATATGTATTGATACATGGTGAATTAGCGGGAAAGGATTGAAGAAGGCGTATTTTTTGATATGGGGTGACCTATGGATAAGCACGATATGATTGATAAGGATTTATATGAGGAATTTGATGATGAAGAAATGTATGAGCTCGTTATGCAGGCTCAACGTGAGGCAATCGAGCGAGCGGAGTTGGCAAGAAAGAATCCAAAAACTAAGCCAAAACGTCCCTTTCCTAAATGGCCGTTTTGGTTGATTGCCATTGCCATGGCATTTAATATCGTTGCTGCGTTACCACAGACCCTTTCGATCCCTGCCATTAACTTTTTAGTGAAATCCGCTACGTTATCTGCTGAACCAGATATAAAGGAATATAAAAAATCCGTTGTCGTCATTGAGACAGAGGATGGAAGAGGGACTGGTTTTTCAATTTCCAGTAAGGGAACGATTATTACGAATCATCATGTTGTTGAAGGCGAGTCGTCTGTAACGGTCGCATTTTCTGAACAAGGCTTATACAGGGCAGAAGTAGTGGATGTTTATCCTGAAATTGACTTAGCCATCTTAGAAGTTAATGAGGAAAATCTTCCTTATTTAGAACTTGCCTCAGAAGCCTCTATTGAACAAGATGAGGCAGTGAACTTTATTGGTAATCCATTACGCTTTCAAGGAATTGCGAATGAAGGGACCATTATTGATTATATTTTATTAAGTGATTGGGAAGACGAAGTTGTGATGATTGATGCACCTGTTTATCGGGGGAATAGTGGAAGTCCAATTATCAATGAAGCAGGACAAGTTATTGGTGTTATTTTTGCTACATTAGACCATGATGAATATGGACGAGTCGGATTGTTTGTGCCTATTGATTACTATTATCAAGCCCAAAAGAAAGGAAAGTGAGCAAATATGATTTATAGAAGTAACCGTCCTTGGATCGCTCAACAAGTTTGGAAAGATGTACTGTTTCTTCACTGGCCAATTCCATCCGAACTGATTCAAGCACAGCTCCCCGCGCCTTTTAAGGTAGATACGTATGACGGGAAATCCTGGATAACGATTGTTCTATTTCAAGCATTGCATAGTCGGCCACGTGGAATGCCATGCTTTCTTTCACAACGAAATTTACTACAAGTAAATACAAGGACATATGTACGGTTCAATGGTGTTCCTGGTGTTTATTTTCTATCACTTGATACGAATAGCAAATGGACCGTATATGGTGCGCGTTCACTTTTTAACTTACCTTATCGTAAAGCTACTATGGATTTCAAGCGTGATGATCATGGTATCCAATTTGAAAGCAAAACCGCCAATCAGTCAATTGATTTTAGTTCCTTTAAGGCTCAGTATAGACCGACATTAACTCAAGTTGATAATCAACCTGATTCATTAGCTCATTTTTTGACGGAGCGATATTATCTATGGACGATTAAAAATAAACAGATTTTAAAAGGTTCCATTTCCCATCATCCATGGGATTTAGTATGTGCAGAATCGCAACATAAAATGGGAGGAAGGCCTTCGATCTTAGTAGGCGAAGATCTTAATGAACAACCCATTGCCCATTACTCTGAATCGATACATGCCTATATGCATCCCTTTGAACGTGTTGGTATTTTTGATCAATCTGAATGATTGCCCCCTATCACTTGCAGGGGGCAGTAGTTGAACACATTAACACTTAGACTTCCATCATCACAGTTGGGATATATTTCATCGCATGATCGACATAATCCAAAAGGCTTTCATGGGAGCACATGACTTCTGATTGATCAATTGAAAAGTAATAATCATTTAAAAAGAGATGGATTTTTTTGGCTAAGAGATCATCATCTGTTCGTATCATAAGCAATAATAAATCATCCCATTGTCCCCATAGTGTATAATATAAAGCTTTATCATAATCCGGAATCGACATCATTTCCCTCCTTCATAATCAAGGGCTGTTTCTATAAATTGATTGTAGGTCATTTGATTCATCGTCTTGAAAAACTACATAAACACACTGATAAAAGGATACATTTATCGTTGTGGTCTGATTAGCTTTCCCAATCACTCGCTATATTTCCAGAAACAAAATTGGTGTGTCTACCAAAAATAGGATAGGGATCATAATAAGAATAAAAACACCTTACTGTTACATACTAAAAGCAAAACAGTAAGGAGGAAATAATAGATGAAAGTAAAGATAATAAGTTTATTGATGGTCGCCGGAATCATCCTTGGCGGATGTCAAGGCAATACAAATGATGAAGGTATGACAGACAGAAATAATCAAAATGTCGATCCCATTCGTGATAGTAATGATAACCGGGCTGACAGAATTGATAATCGGGACCGGAATAATCGTACGAATGAAATGAATCGGGAAAACCGCATGAATGAACCAAATACAAGAAATATAAATAATCGTAATCAATCGACAGATGACCAATATGATATTGCGGAAGAAGCAGCTGAGAAAATAACAGATGACATTGATGAAATTGATTATGCCTATGTGTTAACAACAAATAATAATGCGTACGTTGCGGCTGTTTTAGATAATGATAACAATGATAACCGAAAAGATGCGGCGAATACAAATCGGAAAAACAACAAGCGTAATCAAGATAACAATGATACGAAAACAAGAAATATAAGTAATAAAGATGATCAAGATCAAACTGGTGAGGAATTAACAGATGACGTCAAAAAAGAAATATCGGAAATTGTTCAATCTGTTGATAACAACATTGATAATGTTTATATCTCGACAAATCCAGATTTTGCTGACTTAACTACTGATTATGTTGATCAAATGAATAATGGAAAACCGATTAGAGGTTTCTTTGATGAAATTGGTAATATGATTGAACGCGTATTTCCCCAAGATAAAAAATAAAAAGTAGCGATTAACGATTCGAGCTGTTCAGAAACCCTGAATGGCTTTTTTTGTGTATAATTCGTTGCATTCGATCGACATATGTTAAGATAAGGATAAAAAGTAAGGGGAGGAATATATGATGAGTAAACAAGTATTAGCTTATTTAACAGAAAATCGTCAACGTTTATTAAGTAAATTAAATTCCTTTTTAGAAATACCGAGTGTAAGTACCGACAAGACATATAAAGAAGATATCAATCAAGCAGCAACATTTGTGGAGGAATATTTAAATGAAATCGGATTTGATAAAGTAGAACAGCAAGCTACCGGAGGGCATCCATTAGTTTATGCAGAATACAATCAGGCTGGACCTGATGTGCCAACTGTTCTTGTATATGGACACTATGATGTTCAACCAGCAGATCCTATTGAACTTTGGGAAAGTGATCCTTTTAAACCGGAAATAAGAGATGGACGATTGTATGCTCGTGGATCAAGTGATGATAAAGGACAAGTATTCATGCATTTGGCTGTTTTCGAAGCGTTTATGAAAACAAGAGGTGAGATTCCACTCAATATAAAAGTATGTATTGAAGGGGAAGAGGAAATTGGTAGCGAAAATTTATATGATATTTTACATGATAAAAAAGAGCAGTTTGCAGCAGACTTTGCCGTCATTTCAGACTCTGGAATGGTTGCGGAAAATCAACCGACCATCTTATATGGTCTGAAAGGCTTTACTGGAATTGAAATAAACGTCCAAGGTCCAAATCATGATCTCCATTCGGGGATGTATGGTGGTGCCGTTCGCAATCCAGCTATGGCGTTAACACAAATTCTCGCTTCGATGAAAAATGAAGAAGAAATTATTACAATAGATGGCTTTTATAGCCAAGTAGAAGCTTTAACTGATGCGGAGAGGAAATTAATCAAGAAGATTGAAGGCGAGGATTTCACAGAGACAACCGGAGTGAATGAAACGGTTTCTGAGCAAGGATACACGGCAAAAGAACACACAATGGCACGTCCAACTTTTGAAGTGAATGGGATCTATGGTGGGTATCAAGGAGAAGGAACGAAGACAATCATACCGGCCACGGCTACTGCCAAAATTACGTGCCGTCTTGTACCTGGACAAGATCCGGAACATATTCAACAATTATTAGAAGACCATGTAAAGGAGCACACCCCTACAGGTGTCACCGTTGAAGTTAAGAAAGAAAAGTTATCATCAAAAGCATATAAAGTAGAGCCAAATCATCCACTGATTGAAAAGGCGGCAAAGAGCTATACGAAAGCATTCGGTAAGGAGACCGTATATGTTCGCATGGGAGGTTCAATCCCTGTAGTAGAATGGCTTGAAGCTGTATTTGATATCCCAATCGTGTTATTAGGTTTTGGTACACCAGAAGACCGTCTTCATTCACCAAATGAGAGTTTTCCATTAGATAGTTATGATAAAGGGATGGAAACCCTTGTCTATTACTGGGATGAAATAAATCAGTGATAAATTGTTGATTGAAAAGGATAGGTAGGAGGGGAAAAGATGAAATACGCAATCGTGACAGGAGTGTCTAAAGGGCTTGGACTGTCGATCGCTACACATCTGTTAACAAATAAAATTCATGTGATTGGGATATCGCGTCATAAGGATGCTACCTTACAAGCTATTGCCGAGGAGAATCAGGTTGATTACAACCATTATCCATGTGATTTAGCAGATATTTCTGCGATTGATAAAACTTGCGAGGAAATAAGTACTTATATATTTGCTCAGGACGTACAGATGGTTTATCTGATTAATAATGCGGGAGTGTTACACCCCATTAAACAATCAATGAATACAACGAGTGCTGAAATTGCCACACATATGCAAATTAATACGATTGCACCCATGGTGATGACGAACTACTTTTTACAGAAGGGAACAGAGGTTGACGTTCCCTTATATTGTGCAACGATCACATCTGGGGCAGGCGAACGACCTATTTATGGTTGGAGTGCTTATTGCAGTTCAAAAGCAAGTATGAATATGTATACGCAAACCGTAGGATTAGAACAAGGAGAATTACAAACTGGAAATAAGATCATTGCCTTTAGTCCGGGAGTAATGGATACAAATATGCAAGGAGAAATTAGGGCAAGTCATTATGATGACTTTATTGATGTGGATCAATTCAAAGCATATCATAAAAATGATCAGTTACTAGATCCAAATGTTGTAGCTAACGTCTTTGTTGACCTTTTACTGAATGAAGCACCCCTTGAAAATGGCATGATTTATTATGCAAAGGACTTTCTTTAGAATAAAAAAATGTGTGATCGCCCTTCCGCATTTCCTACACTCGCATAAATTGTACTAATCTGGTTTATAGGGAGGGGTAGCAATGGGTAAAGATGGCATTGAAAGAGGCTTTGGCTCAGGATTTGCGCTTTTAGTTGTTTTGTTTATTTTGTTAATCATTATAGGCACTGCATACACAGGCGGAGACGGTGGCTATGGTGGTTACTGTTAAATAGAAAGTGAATGCAGAGGTTTTCCTCTGCATTTTAATTTCCTTCCATAAAGTGTATCATAATTGTACGACTACTCATCTAGTGTGCAATTATGATACACTTTATAAAGGAATCAAGTGAATGAATTTCATAATTGCCAAAATCGGCAACATCGATATAGATGTTGCACTAAACCGGTATTATGAAATTCATTAAAGTATGCTTCTAATTGAAATGAACCAATTAATCAAGTTTTAGAAAGGAAGAAAGTAATTGATAACACGTAAAAGTCAACGCGAAATAGAACAGATGAAAAAATCGGGGGACCTCCTCGTTCAATGTCATAAGGAAATTGCAAAAATGATCAAACCAGGGATTACAACGATGGAAATTGATACATTTGCTGAGGAGTTTTTAATACGTCACGGTGCGACACCAGAACAGAAAGGATTTAGTGATTATCCATATGCCACTTGTGCTTCTGTAAATGATGAAATTTGTCATGGTTTTCCACGTGAGGAAAAATTAGTCGATGGGGATATTGTAACGATCGATATGGTTGTTAATTTAAATGGTGGATTAGCTGACTCGGCATGGACTTATCTTGTAGGTGATGTTGATGAAGCTGGAAAACGTTTAGTAGATGTTACAAAAAAGTCATTGTATAAAGGCATTATGCAAGCTCAGGTAGGAAATCGTATCGGTGATATTGGACATGCTATTCAAACATATGCAGAAGGTGAAGGGTTTTCGGTTGTGAGAGAGTTTACGGGACATGGAATTGGCCCGACGATCCATGAGCCCCCTCAAATACCCCATTTTGGACTTCCTAATAGAGGGGTCCGGTTAAAAGAAGGAATGGTCATTACGATCGAACCGATGATTAATGAGGGAGATTGGAAAAGTAAGATGGATCAAAATAATTGGACTGCTCGTACAATTGATCAAGGTCGATCAGCTCAATATGAACATACACTAGCCATTACGAAGGACGGCCCGTTAATTCTTACAGATCAAGGGGATGCCTCAAAATATATGAAATAAACAAAAAGCGTCTCTACTTAGAGAGACGCTTTTTTTGGTGGGAATTTTAAACTTCCACTATACAGGACGGTTAGGATTGGACTGAGTAAACAAAAGAAAGCGAATGGTAAGTAAACAAGGACAGGGACACCAAGTACATCGGCAATAAATACTCCGCAAACACTCCAAGGAACGAGCGGATTTATGACCGTACCAGCATCTTCAAGAGTCCTCGATAATACTTTATTTGGTATTCCCCTTTTATTATAAACGCTTTTAAAGGTTTCACCGGTTAATAAAATAGATAGATACTGTTCTCCAATCAACACATTCACACCAATAGCGGTAGCAGCTGTTGCGATGATTACGGATCGTATCTTAATTAACTTCTCTTGGAGAACGTATAAGATCGTCGGAACAATTCCGGTAACAAATAACAATCCACCAAATCCTAAGGCGAGTATAACGAGAGAAATGGTAAAAAACATGCTACTCATTCCGCCTCTTGTAAGTAGCTCATTGACCGGTTCAAAATTAGTCGAAGCCTCGTAACCATCAAACCAAATCGAAAAGATCGCGGAAAAGGATAAATCACTTGTTATTCGGGCAAGCATCGTTGCGATCAGACTACTAATGGCTAGCGAGACGAATGCCGAAAGCTTAAATACCGTACATAGAACTAAAATAATTAAAGGTAGCCATGATGTCCAATGAATGAGATCCGTTGATTGCAATGCGGTTTGGTATGCATGAACATCATGAAGGGATGCTGTTTCCTTAGGCGATAGAAAGACATATAGAATAAAGGAAATCACAAAAGCGGGTATTGTCGTCAGACTCATATGTTTAATATGTTCAAATAGGTCAACATCGACAATGGCTGATGCTAAATTCGTCGTATCAGATAGGGGAGACATTTTATCCCCAAAGAAAGCACCAGAGACGATCGCACCTGCGGTAATGGCCATCGATGTATCGATCGCTGTAGCGATACCAATAAAAGCGACACCTACTGTCGCTGTCGTAGTAAGTGAGCTCCCTAGTGAAATCCCAATAATGGCTGTAACCGCAAAGACAATTGCATAAAACCATGGGCCACTAATAAGTGAAAAACCAGTATTAATCAGGATAGGAATCGTTCCGCTTATGATCCAACTACTAATGAGAATACCGATCAGAAAGAATAAAAAGATCGCACCCATCCCGGCTGTTGCACCTGCAATCATGCCTGACTCAATTTCTTTAAACGGAATTCGTTTGATTAAACCATAGGCAATGAGGATAAATATGCTAACCAAAATCGGTATATGTGGTTGTGTTCCTAAACGAATAATAAAATAGCTAATCAAACTAATAATGGCTATAAAAAAAATAATTGATTCGCTAAGAGCTGGATTGTGCTTTGGTTGAATTGAAAACACGATAAACCCTCCTAACAATAGTAGTAGATCAAAACTTGACTATACATGTCTAATGCCAATTTTGTCAATATTTGTTACCGTAATTAAAAATCTTTTTATTTTGTGAAAAATCAGTTATAATAAGAAGAATTTATCTAGAGGAAGGAAGCAATGATCATTTGTGGGAATAGGGGAAAGGCATCAGAGTAAATCACAACACTCCATGATGATACGGCGAGGAATTACTGCGGGTATCCCAATTATGTTAGGCTACTTGCCTGTCGCTATTACATATGGAGTGCTAGCTAAACAATCGGGAATGTCTGTAACAGAGTTAACGTTAATGAGTGTGATGGTTTATGCTGGAGCAAGCCAATTCATGGGAATAAACATGATCACAGTTGGTGCTGGATCATTCGAAATTATCATGGCTACTTTTGTATTAAATTTTCGGCATTTTGTTATGAATTTATCGTTTATGAATCGATTAAGAGGTGTTGGACTAAAAACACGTGTTGGTTTATCATTAGGTTTAACAGATGAAAGTTTCGCACTATCTTCCTTACATACAAAAGAGGCGAATGAAAAAGACGGCGCACTATTTTATGTAGCGTTATTTTTAACTGCCTATATATCATGGGTTGTCGGCTCATTTTTAGGTGGATTGTTTGGGGGAATCATACCAGAAAAGCTAAGTCAAAGTATGGGAGTAGCTTTATATGCCATGTTTATTGGTTTATTAGTACCGAGTGTAAAGCAGGAACTAAAGGTTGGTTTAATTGCGATTATCGCTATGCTCATTAATGTGATCTGTAGCCAGTTTATGAGTGTAGGTTGGTCAATCGTCGTGGCAACTGTACTAGGTGGCTTCAGTGGAGTTTATTTGTTGAAGGAGGACGAGTCATGATTTTCTTAGTGATTATTGGCATGTCTTTAGCAACAATGATTCCAAGAATCATTCCCGCCTTTATTATTGACCGACTAGAATTTCGAGGTTGGTTAAATCGCTGGCTGAATGCGATCCCATATGCTGCATTAGGAGCACTTATTTTCCCAGGGATCTTAACGGTTAAACCTGATGAGCCAGAGATAGGGATAGTAGGGGGAGCAGTTGCCATTGTATTAGCTTATTTTGGCTTAAATATTATGCTCGTCGTAACAGGGGCCATTGTAACTGTATTGCTGTTGTCTTTTTAAAAAACGAATGTAACAAGAATGAATGTAACAATAGGGGGATACTTATATGTTTTCAATTCGCAAGGCCGTCTATGCTGATGCAGAAAGAATCTCTGACATCCATGTACAGACATGGAAAAATACATATACTGATTTACTTGAAGAACAAGATTTAACGAATATGACATTTGAAAATCGAAAAACATTATGGGAAACCGTGTTAAGCATGAAGGAAAGTCAACAAAATACGTTTGTAATTGAAAATGAACATAAAATAGTTGGCTTTATTTCGGGGGGACCAGAGAGAACAGACCGTTTTGATTATGATAGTGAAATTTATACGATTTATATTATAGATGAATATCAGAAAAAAGGATTAGGAGCACAATTGCTGAAAGTATTTTCAGAAGAGATGCAGGCAATTGGTTATCGATCGATCCTTGTCTGGGTATTGACGCAAAATCCATCCAGCCGCTTTTATGAACGATATCTTGCAAAATCAGTCGGCCATACTGCCACGACGATTGGTGAAGGAAGTTACCAAGAAACAGCTTATGGTTGGGACGATATTGATAAATTATTAACTTTATTAGAATGAATTTCATAATTACCATAACCAGCTATGTATTTATAAATAAGGATTATAAAATCCATTAGAATAGATCGATAAAAAGCAGATCAACAGACAGGCATCCCTACTATAAGTCATGTAGGGGTGTTTTTTTATGCTGCCCTTATTAAAGAGGCTAAAGCGGGAGATGGCAAAAACATCATTCATCTAACGTTTTTAAATATTGGATAAATCAAGTAAAAAATGCACATAGTAGATATAGTTATACTAACTCATCATGAAGCATACAGCTAGATGATTATAAAAGGAATGAAACTGATAATGACGAGCGATAAAGAGGATTCAAATCATGTGCAGGAACGACGTTGGGCAATCGTTTCACTTGCATCAATTCCATTGATTATGACGTTAGGAAATTCAATGCTGATCCCTATTTTGCCTTTATTAGAAAATGAATTGCAAATTAGTAAGTTGCAATCAAGTTTAATCATTACATCTTATTCATTAGTCGCCATTTTTTTAATCCCTGTAGCGGGGTTCTTGTCTGATCGTTATGGAAGAAAAAAGGTCATGATTCCTGCCTTATTAATTACCGGAATTGGGGGACTTGTTGCTGGAGGAGCAGCTTGGGTGATGGAATCACCTTATTCGATCATCCTATTAGGAAGGGTTTTACAAGGAGTAGGTGCTTCTGGAGCGATGCCGATTGTGTTCCCACTTGTAGGCGATATTTTTCGTAAAGATGAGGAAGCAAGTGCCACATTAGGCATTATTGAAACATCAAATACAGTTGGTAAAGTTTTAAGCCCAATATTGGGAGCTTTATTAGCAGGTATTGTTTGGTTTGCTCCTTTCTTTGCCATTCCCATTTTTTGTATCATATCTGCCGGGATGATTGCCTTCCTCGTTAAAAACAAAGAAAAAAATGAGGAACCGATCTCATTTAGTAAGTACTGGGAATTAACAAAAACGGCTTTTCAAGAACATAAAAAGTGGCTCATTGCGATATTTATCATCGGTGCGATTTTAATGTTTATCTTATTTGGATTTCTATTTTATTTATCGAGTATTTTGGAGGAAAAGTTTAATTATCAGGGTGTTTGGAAGGGTGGATTACTTGCGATACCACTATTGGCTCTATCAATTGCAGCCTATACGACTGGAAAAATAATCAAGGATCATTTAAAACGAATGAAATGGATTACGTTTACGGGGATTGTGCTAACCGGTCTATCTGTTGCTGTTATTCCTTTTACGGAGAAGCCTTTCTATTTATTAGCGATATTTTTATTATGTGGGACTGGGATTGGAATGGCATTACCTTGCTTAGATGCATTAATAACAGGTAGTTTTGAAAAAAATGTCCGAGGGATTATTACGTCTATTTACAGTGCAATGCGATTCATCGGAGTTGCGGCAGGGCCACCAGCTGTCGCCTTGTTGATGAAACAACATATATTTTGGATGGTAAGTATATTTTCAGTCACCGCTTTGTTTGCAGGAATCCTCGCCTATAGAAACATTGACCCATAATTTTCTAAGTACTAATCATTGCAATTATTCAGAAAGATTAGGATAATAGAGGAAATGAACTAAAGGGGGCAGGTTCCATGAAGAAGCAAAAGATCGTGTATAAATATTGTATATATCAAGGGAAACCTCTGCGAGCGGAAAGAGAAGTATCTTATGACATTAAATTATCTTCACGAATTTTATTAGATGCATTATGCTACAAGTGGAATAAAGATAGGTTACAAACTGCAATTAACCTCTCGATCGACACGGGCAATAAAGAGGATTTTTTAACGCTGAGTGAACAGTATAGACAATACAATGAAAGAATAACATAATCTAAATTAATGATGTATCATATAAGGCTTATAAACCTAATGTTATCTACTAATCCTCCCTTTGTAGGATTTAAATCCACATATATAGCACGATTATGAAGTGCATTTTTGTTCATATCGAAAAAGTTTGATATAATAGCAGATGTGGACTTGTTATGGATTTTTACATAGGGGTATGAACTTCATAATTACCGTACCAAGCGAAGGCACTTCACCATATAGTTGTAAACGAATCAATACAACTATATGGTGGAGTGGTGTAGCTATAAATCGGGATTATGAAATTCATTAGTATGAACTTCATAATTACCGTACCAAGCGAAGGCACTTCACCATGTAGTTGTAAACGAATCAATACAACTATATGGTGGAGTGGTGTAGCTATAAATCGGGATTATGAAATTCATTAAGGGAGGAAATATAGATGAATTATCGAATTGAAACAGACACGTTAGGCGAAGTAAAAGTTCCTGCTGATAAATATTGGGGTGCACAAACAGAGCGAAGTAGAGATAATTTTCCAATTGGTCATGAGAAAATGCCGATGGAAATTATTAAAGCATTTGCGGTATTGAAAAAAAGTGCTGCCAAAGCTAATGCTGATCTAGGGTTATTGGAGGCAAAAAAAGCGGAAGCTATTGCTTATGCAACAGAGCAAATTTTAAAGGATCAGTTAAACGACCACTTTCCACTTGTTGTTTGGCAAACAGGTAGTGGAACCCAGTCAAATATGAACGTAAATGAAGTCATGGCGTTCGTTGGTAATAAATGGTTAGAGGAACAAGGAAGTCCATTAAGGCTTCATCCAAATGATGACGTAAACAAATCACAAAGTTCGAACGATACATATCCAACTTCAATGCATATTGCATCCGTATTAAAGCTTGAAGGGGAAGTACTTCCGGCAGTCACACAATTAAAGAATACACTTCTTAAAAAGAGTGCTGACTTTGAACATATCGTGAAAATAGGCCGTACTCACTTACAAGATGCGACACCAATTACATTGGGGCAAGAAATAAGTGGATGGGTCCGCATGTTGGAAAAAGCGGAATTAATGATTAGTGAAAGTACAGAACATTTAAAAGAGCTCGCAATTGGTGGTACAGCTGTAGGAACTGGTTTAAATGCACATCCTGAATTTTCGGAGCGAGTATGCAAAGAAATACGTTCATTAACAGGTGTTGAATTTGTCTCCGCGGAGAATAAGTTCCATTCATTAACGAGCTATGATGAAGTCGTTTATGCGCATGGTGCATTAAAAGCATTGGCAGCTGACATGATGAAAATAGCGAATGATGTGCGTTGGTTATCAAGTGGACCACGCTCAGGACTTGGTGAAATTAGCATACCGACAAATGAACCTGGAAGTTCAATTATGCCAGGAAAGGTAAATCCAACGCAAAGTGAAGCCGTTACAATGGTTGTGACCCAAGTTATGGGGAATGATGCAACAATTGGATTTGCTGCGAGCCAAGGGAATTTCGAACTAAATGTCTTTAAACCCGTTATTTTATACAACTTTATACAATCTTGTCAGCTACTTGGTGACAGTATCGTTTCGTTTGATGAGCGTTGTGCTCAAGGGATTGAACCAAATGAAGAGAAGATTGACCAATTTTTAAATGACTCATTAATGTTAGTTACGGCTTTAAATCCACATATTGGCTATGAGAATGCAGCTAAAATAGCTAAAAATGCATTTGAAGACAATGTGACGTTGAAAGAATCTGCTGTGAAGTTAAACTTATTAACTGCAGAAGAATTCGATGAGTATGTCGTTCCTAAAGAAATGACACACCCTCTATAATTTAACTGAAAAGTAGGTTTGTTATGGTTGTTCATAACGTCCTACTTTTTTATTTTGCCTACTTTTCCTGACCTACACAAATTACCAATAGAAACCACTGATAAGATTAGCTAAATGGCTCATAATATTTGTACAGGAGGTGATAAAGATGGCAAATTCAAATTCTAACCAATTAGTAGTACCAGGAGCACAACAAGCACTTGATCAAATGAAAACAGAAATAGCTCAAGAGTTTGGTGTACAATTAGGTCCTGATTCTACTTCAAGATCAAATGGATCTGTTGGTGGTGAGATTACAAAAAGACTTGTACAATCAGCACAACAAACTTTAAATGGACAACAATAAATAATGATGGCGAACAGAGGGAACCCCTCTGATTAGAAAATAAAACGATGGTAAGTCATTTAAGATGACTTACCATCGTTTACATATCAGCATTTATTTAATTCGTAGTTCAGATGTAGGATCAAAGAAATGCGCATTATTAAGATTAAAGCCTAGTTTAATTTGTTCCTCGCTTTTTGCGTCCGTTCGTGAATCAACACGTGCCACAAAGTCTTGGTTATCTACTTTAGAATAGAGGATCGTTTCAGATCCCATTAATTCTGCTACTTCAATATGTGCAGAGATCAACGTTTCAGGGCTAGAATCGATGAAAAGTGGTTCATCATGAATATCTTCCGGACGAATGCCTAGAACAATGTCTTTATTGTTGTAGTCTTGTTCACGTAATGGTTTAAGCTTACCTTCTGGAATTAGAATTTTTATATCATTCATAACAAAGTAATTATCTTCTAATTTTCCAGTTAAAAAGTTCATTGCAGGTGATCCAATGAATCCACCGACAAAGATATTATCAGGTTCATCATATACATCTTTCGGAGCACCTACTTGCTGAATGAGTCCATCTTTCATAACAACAAGACGTGTAGCCATTGTCATTGCCTCTGTCTGATCATGCGTCACATAGACTGTTGTTGTTTGTAAGCGTCTGTGTAGCTTTTGAATCTCAGCACGCATTTGCACACGTAGTTTAGCATCTAAGTTCGATAGAGGCTCATCCATTAGGAAAACTTCCGCATCCCGGACAATGGCACGGCCTAAAGCAACACGTTGACGTTGACCACCAGATAACGCTTTTGGTTTACGGTCAAGAAATGCATCAAGACCAAGGATACTTGCTGCATTGTCAACACGCTCTTTAATTTCATCTTTTTTAAATTTACGTAATTTAAGACCGAACGCCATGTTGTTATATACATCCATATGCGGGTAAAGCGCATAGTTTTGGAAAACCATCGCAATGTCACGGTCTTTAGGTGCAACATCGTTCATTAACTTTCCACCAATATAGAGTTCACCATCCGAAATCTCTTCTAAGCCAGCAATCATTCTGAGGGCTGTTGATTTTCCACAACCTGACGGTCCAACCAAAACTAAAAATTCTTTATCTCGAACTTCTAAATTGAAGTCTTTAACTGCAACAATATCTTTATCATATACTTTTTTAACATTAACTAAATTTAAATCTGCCATTTTGATTCCCTCCATATGTAAATGCTTTCATACACTATACCTAGTATACAAAATAGATCGTTAAAATGTAATAGTCAACGTGCACAAAAAAACACGTGAGAAATGTCATGTTGACTGAAAGGGACTCATTTGTCTTTCGCACGTAAAGCTAAATAGACAGTCATCGCTTGATTAAATTGACGGATATCAATGGTTGTTTTTTCATGAAAACGATCCAATCGGTATTGAAGACTATTACGATGCATATAGAGTTTTTTGGCAGTTTCCGATATATTTAAATTACATTCAAAAAAAGTAGCAATCATTTTTAATGTTTCTTCATCATGTAAAAACTCCTGCAAAACAGAATGAGCGATTTGTGTTCGGAAGTCAGGGTTCATCTCATTCATAAGTAGAAAAGGAATAGCTTCAATATAAGTCATAACGGATTTATTCGTGAGTGTAGTCATTAATTTAGCGCTATCTAGAATCGAGTGAAAATATTGTTTTACATCGGTTAAATCTTGGCGAAATGGACCGACATAGAAGTTGATGTTCACATATAAATCACTCATTAATAAATTAATGATGTGTTCATAAGAGATGGTGTCTGTTGAATCATCTGTTCCCTCAATTAAGATCCCTTCATTTTCATTTTCCCATAAGATAGGAACTTCTTTAGCGAACAATTCATTAATGGCCTCTCTAAAATCAACTGGATTGATCTGATTTTCTGTAATTGAAAAATAGACGAAGCGAAATGGGTTATTTATTTGTAACGCAGTCTCTTGTTGTACCCCGTTAATTTCATTGATCCAAACGTTTTCCACCTTTGTCTGCAAGGGAAGGTTTGGATAATAAGGTTGTAGAAGGGTTGCTAAAAGGGTTTGATCTTTCTTCGTTAGTTCTTTATTGCTAATTCCAAAAACATCATCATCTTTTGTAATAAACCAGTCATAGTTTTCTAAACGAATGTCATTCGCTTCTGAATAAAAAATTAAAGTTGGGAAAACATTTTGCAGCTTTTTTATCATCTACATTCCTCTTTCTTTAGGTCGTTCTTCAATTATAGCAATAAACGTATCATATAAAAGTGATCTTTACATTTATCATCCATTTTCAAAAGGGTATACATGAAAGATTAGGTTTGTTATAGTATTCCTAGTGCTAATATAAAGGAGGCAATAAGATGTCTAATATTCATGATAGTGCCTATGTTCTAGAAAATGCAATTCGAGATAGCGAAGAGTTCATCGAATTGAAAGAAGCATTTGAAACAGTAATGAATGATGCCACTGCGAAGGAAATGTTTGATAATTTCCGCGATACTCAAATGGCATTACAAGAAAAACAAATGCAAGGCGAAGAAATTAGTGAAGAAGAGGTAGAGAAAGCTCGTCAAGTCGTTGAATTAGTTCAACAACATGAGGATATATCAAAATTAATGGAAGCAGAACAGCGTTTAAACTTAGTTATTAACGATGTCAGTCAAATTATTACAAAACCATTAGAAGAGCTTTATGGTTCACCGACTGAATAATAATGAAACCCGTGGGTCATTTCACGGGTTTTTTGCTCTATAATAAAATTGAAAATTTGCTATAATGAGAAAGGGGAGGGGTAAAGTGAGTACAGTATTCGTAGAGAGCAAAGATGGAATTTCCTATATTTATTTAAATCGGCCTGAAAAATACAATGCCATTGATTTGGAGATGTTGGCGGATTTATACCAGGTGATCGAGCAGGTAGAAATGAATGAAGATCGCGTTGTCATCATAAGTGGTAAAGGGGCTGCTTTTTCGGCTGGGGGTGACCTGACAACTCCCACGGCTAAAGCCATGGGGTTCTTTGGGTTGGTGGGAACTTGCCACCAACATCACACTTCCTAGGGTGACCTTATCAACCTTGCGGTTGAGGTTGCCATCCCTACACTGTTGCGATTTTCCAAAGAAGTTCGTGGGGCTAAAACGTATAGTTTGGTGCTACTCCGACTAGCCAATGAAGACCGTTCGTGCACTTGCGCCACCACTCAATTATTAAAGTCGGCAACTTTGTCATTCCGACTGGTCT